>DUMD01000063.1 GCA_012840065.1 Clostridia bacterium | reverse complement strand
AGAGCATGCATCGCTTCACTGATAATATATTCCCTCAGCATCGGCCCCAATACAGCCCTACCGTCACCCCCGCGAGAATAGGGAGTTCTGCCGGAACCTTTGAGCTGAATATCAAATCGCTCGCCCTGGGGGGTAATCTGTTCCCCAAGCAGCAAAGCCCGGCCATCCCCCAACATGGTAAAATGCCCGAATTGATGACCTGCATAGGCCTGGGCAAGGGGCATAGCTCCTTCCGGAAGTTTATTGCCGGCAAATATCTCTGCCCACTCTCTACTTTCCAAAGCCTCTACCTTCAAACCAAGAGAAGCCGCCAGGGGATAATTGAAGACAACCAATTTTGGCGAGCGCACAGGAGTTGGATTAAGACGGCTAAAAAAGAATTTAGGTAAACGAGCATAACTATTATCAAAATTCCATCCCGCTTCAATTGCCCTCTTTTTCTTTATCATCCTATCCCCTTTCTTCCATCTTTTTATCCCTACTTTCCCTCTTACCCCAATATACTTTACTCCAACTCTGTATCCTTTTTAGTGTCTGCACCTGGCAATTTATTATGCCCTCCTTCAAAAACCAAAAAGGCATTTTCTCTTAAACATTTCCCTGCCCCATTAACCTCTTGCTTTTTTTCTTAAGCACATTTTTTCCATGTCATAATATTATATATTAGATAAATTCATAAGGGAGGGAATTGTTTTGTTATCAAGACAGGACTTTATTAGAATTTCTATAGAAGTAAATTTATTTTTTCAACGAATTATGAAGGAACATTTATTCTTTATAGAAACCAATTTAAAGCCGGTTGAAACTGCCAATATTGCAGAAGCCAAAGTGTTAAAACAAAGTTTTGAACACCTTCTTGCTGAAACAGTACATTATGCTAATGGAATTATCTCTGAAGATGCCCTAAACTCAAATGAAATAGTTACCCCTTACACCTTGCGAGCAGAAGAAATAACTTCCATGTTAACCGGAGCAAATCTCAACACCCAAATTACTAAGGCTGAATATGAATTAACAGCTGACCCCAATTGTTATTTTAGTGATTGGTTAGAGAACGTAATAGATGATTTAAATAGAAGATCATATAATATGCTGAAAGAAGTAATTACCTTTAAAGAAAAAATACTAGCTTTGGCATTAGAATGTAAAATATTCATTACTTTATACCCCGAAATGTTAGAACATATTAGCCGGGAAGCAAAATACTATCTGGAAATATTAAAAGCTCTTCAGGATAGAAAACTTCCAAAGCAAACCCTATGTGAGGAACTTAACTTCTGGAACAATATAATGGGAGAACATGGGGAATTCATTGATGGAATGTTAGATCCAACAGAGAAAAACCTTAAAGAGGCTGCAGAAAACCTTGCAGAGAAATTCGAAAAGTTAGTAGAAGAGTGTATTAAAACAGGCGAAAAGCAAATTATTCAAAAAAGCTTGGAAGCTACAGAAGAAATCAGGGATTTCAAAAGGGCAGCCACGGAAGGGTTATTGAATTGCAAAATAAAATCTATCATTCCTCCATTACTGGCAGATCACGTCTTACGTGAAGCTAATCATTATTTAAGATTATTAAAGATGATGAAACAATAAAACCCAAAGTTATTTCGTTAATAAAAAGGGTTTCCAAGTATTGAAGACACCAGCTGTAACTTCTCTACTTAGAAACCCTTATTTCATAGATTTTTTATCCTTCCTATCTCCATCCTCAGCAAAATTACTTAATGTTTTGTGACCGATCATAAAAATGTCTTCAAAGAATACCTCTCCTATTCATACCTTAAAGCCTCTACTGGACTCATCTTAGCTGCTTTTCTGGCAGGATATAGACCAAAGAAAATACCGATTAAAGTTGAAAAAGTAAAGGCAATTACAAATGTCAACGGTGATATTACAGGTGGAATCTTGGCCAGCACAGCCACTATCAAGCCTCCACCCAATCCTATTAGCATTCCGATAGCACCTCCAATAGTACAAATAACCACTGCTTCAATCAGAAATTGAGCTATAATATCTTTATATTCAGCCCCCAAAGCTTTTCTGATCCCGATTTCCCTGGTTCGCTCAGTCACCGAAACCAGCATGATATTCATTACACCAATTCCTCCTACCAAAAGAGAAATAGCGGCAATAGAGCCAATGACCAACTGCAGAATGCCCATAACGGTATCAATCTGTTCCAGCTCTTGCTGCAAACTATAAGTTCGGTATCTATCTTCCGTATGATGGCGTTTTTCTAGAATCTGTTTGGCCTGCCTCATAGCGCTATCTGTTTTTTCCTTACTGACAGCGCTGGCTTCCACATAGGGAACATAGCCGGAATTATCTATAGTACTAAAAGTTGAAAAAGGAATATAGACGGTTGAAGGCTGGTCGGGTCCTCCCATCAAGAAACTATCGTCCCGTTTGCTTACACCGATTACCGTCATAGACATCCCAAAAATATCAATTTGCTTTTGAAGGGCATCTCCCCGTCCGAAAAGATCTTCTTCTAATTTGCTGTCAATAACAACTACCCGTCTACCGGCTTTTTCATCTGCTTCCGAAAGGAACCTTCCTTTTTCTAATTTAATATTCCGGATGTACTTATACTCGGGCCAAACACCAATTACATAAACCCTTTTGCTTTTTCTCTCATACTTGGCCATCATTGATCTATCATTAACCGGAGATATGTACTTAATATCTACTGCTATATTTTTGATAACCTCCAAATCCTGGACAGTAATCATATCAGCCAGGGTAAGGGGTGATTGTTCATTGCTGTAAGGATAAACCTGAAACAAATTAGTTCCTATTCCTTCTAAAGTGGTTGTGATAGCAGCTTGCCCGATTTGACCGATGGCCACAACTAAAATAACAGCAGCAACTCCGATAATAATACCTAACATCGTCAGAGCCGAACGCATTTTATTAGCCCGAATACCCTCAAGGGCAACCAAGAGACATTCTTTTAGACTCATAACGCACCATCCTCCACCAAGGGAAGTTTTGCTAAAATATCCTTGGCCTTCAATGGTTCACTTATTGTTTGATCATCCTTAAGTTTTCCGTCACGGAAATAAAGGATTCTTTGTGTATGTTTAGCAATTTCAGGTTCGTGAGTAACCAGAATGATCGTAACCCCTTCCCTATTTAATTCCTGAAAAATACCCATGATTTCTTCTCCTGAACGAGAATCAAGATTGCCTGTCGGTTCATCGGCCATTATAATTGAAGGATTGTTAACCAAAGCTCTGGCAATTGCCACCCGCTGCCGCTGTCCTCCAGATATTTCACTGGGAAGATGATGGGCCCTGTTTGCCAGCCCCACTTTTTCCAGGGCTTCCATAGCTCTTCTTTTTCGTTCTTTCTCTTTAACACCGGCATAAATCATCGGCAGTTCCACATTGCGTAGGCAAGTAATTCTCGGCAGAAGGTTAAAAGCTTGAAAAACAAAACCGATTTTGATGTTTCTTATCCTAGCAAGTTCTTTTTCCGTCATCCGTGAAACATCAACCCCATCCAGAAAATATTGACCTTCTGTCGGTGTATCCAGACAGCCTAAAATATTCATTAAAGTCGACTTGCCTGAACCGGAAGGCCCCATAATCGAAACAAAGCTTCCGGTTTCAATATTGAAAGAAACTCCTTTTAAGGCCGTCACCGCTATTTTATCTGTCTGGTAAACCTTAACCAGGTTAGTTACTTGCAGCATCAACAATCACCTTCACTCCGTTTTGGATTCCTTCGCTAGGATTCAAAATAACTTTTTCCCCTACGCTCAAGCCCGAAATAATCTCGGTAAACAATTCGTTACTAAGGCCTGTTCGCACTTCTCTTTCCTCAACAATATTGTCCTGACCTACTACATAAACCAGCTCTTTCTTAGCATTCTGTACAACTGCCTCCAAAGGAACTACTATCGCTTTATCTTTCTGCTCTAGAATTATTTTCAGATTAACATTAAAGCCAGGTTTTAATTGGTCTATACCCCTGCCGGTATCCACCGTTATGCGGATTTTTACCTGATTTTGTTCACCTTGAGACGTGGTGACAGCCTCTGCTATAGGAGAAATATATTCGACCGTACCTTGGAGAGACTCAGTAAGCAGTGCGTTGTTAGTTATTTCTACCTTATCCCCCACCTTCAGCCGAGCAGCATCAACTTCATTGATTCCTGTTTCTATGTAAAGGTTATCCGAATTACCAATTTGAGCCAGCAGTTTTCCAACTTCAACTTTCTGACCTTTTTTAACCGGCAGGTTTAACAAAACACCGTCCATAGGGCTGATTATTACTGTTTTCTCCAATTTCTTCAGGGACTCACTGTAGATTAACTCAGCTTGTTTCAGTTGTGCTTCAAGTAAAGGCAAATTAGCATCACGTTCCACAATCAGTCTTTCCTTAGCTTCATTAAGCTTTTTCTCTGCTTCTTCAAGTTCCTTTTGGCTTATTGCCCCTTCAGCGAAAAGAATTTTGTAATTCTCATATTCCTTTTGGGCCAAACCATAGTCTTGCTCATATAGTCTAAGATTCGATTTACTATTGACTATTTTGGCCCGAATATCATCACAGGCAAGCCTATT
>DUMD01000062.1 GCA_012840065.1 Clostridia bacterium | reverse complement strand
TGGTTAAGCCAGAACAAGCCGCCCCAAACCAAGTTAGTCACAATTAAAGGAGCTACCAAAACAATGATAAGAAGATTTTTCCTCCTACCCAATCCTTTCACCGCCTATCTTAAGCCTTTACCACTATAATATGTTTTTATTCTGAAGATAATGTTTTTTATTTAGGCTGAAAAGAATAGACCGCTCTTAGTCTTTCCCAATTTTAGAAAAACTAAGAGCGGTTCCTTTTTTATAGCCAGCCTAAAGGATCTTTGGGTACCCCATTAACCCTAACTTCAAAATGGAGATGAGGACCTGTACTGTTACCGGTACTGCCAACTTTAGCAATAACTTGACCTCTTTTTACCGTTTCTCCCTGTCTTACCAATACCTTGGAAGTATGACCATATAAAGTAGAAATTCCTCCTCCATGATCAATAATCACCGTATTTCCGTAACCGCCCATCCAAGATCCCGTAGATAAACTGCTGTAAATAACCTTGCCAGACTCAGCTGCTACAATATTCTGACCACTGGGGGCAGCAATATCAAGGCCGGTATGCATTTTCTTGGTTTTGAAAATAGGATGAGTTCTCATCCCATAATAGGAAGAAATCCGACCTGCAGTAGGCCAAGCCATTTTCCCTGAAACCTGGCTGGGAGTATTAGCAGTATCACCCTGTAATTGCCTGATTAATAATTCCAATTCCCGGGAAGTCTGTTCCAACTCATCCAGCATACGTTCATAGGTTTCTTTATCAGTTCTAATTTGTTCCAGGATTTTACCCCTTGAGGCTACCTGCAGCTCCCGTTCTGCCTTTTTGTTAGAAGCCTCAGTTTTCATAGCCAGGATTTCTCTTTTTTGCTTTTCTAATTCCTGTTTTTTAGCTTCCAGGGCTTCTTTTGCCGCCTTAACTTCTTCAAATAAGGTTACGTCCTGCTTAAAAATCAACTGCAAATATTCCATCCGGTTAACAAAATCTGAAAAGCTCTCTGCCCCTAAAATAACCTCTAAATAGCTGACGTTCCCATTTTCATAAATATCTCTTAACCTCTGGTTGAGAATTTCAATTTTCTGTTCTAATTCCTGTTCAGTCTGGGCAATTTCATTTTCAGTTTGGGCAACCTGGGTTTCGGTTTGCTTAAGTTTATTGTCTAAATCCGCCAATTCCTTTTCCAGTTTTTCAATAGAATTCTCTAAACTCTCTAATTCCGCCAGGACATTTTTTTCTTGTTTTTTCGTCTGATTAAGCAAATTCTGCTGCTGTTTAATCTGCTGTTCAACCTTTTGCAACTGGTTTTTAGTTTCCTCTAATTTGTCTGCGAAGGCAGTCCCACTTATTGCCGTAATTACCAGCACAATCCCAACTACTATCCTACCACGCTGCCAAAACTTCTTCAAAACCGACCCACTCCTCTCTTTTCTCTCTAAATCCTTAAAAATTTCCGCATGGAAATTCCGCTTCCTAAAGCCCCTAAACAGATTCCACTGGCAATTAGCAGAAAACTGAGCTTAATTAAAACGGGCTGAGGTGCTAAAATCGGTAAAAAAGGCAAGGTTGTATAAACATTTCTCACCAATGCTTGATAGGCAATTGACAGAACAATTACGGAAAGTATTGCCCCTGTTGTTCCCAGAATAACCCCCTCAATAATGAAAGGCCACCGAATAAACCAATCAGTAGCTCCAACCAATTTCATAATCCCAATCTCTTTCCTTCGATTAAAAACTGTGGTACGGATAATATTAGCAATGATTGAGACAGCAATTACAGCCAGGGCTAAAATTAGGACCAGAGAAAAAATTCGGACCATATGGGTCAAATTAAAGAGCCTGTCCACAATTTCCTGGCCATATTTAACCTTATCCACCCCGTTTATCTTTCCAGCAGCCTGGGCAACTTCAGCCACATATTCCGGTTGGGTCGCCTTAAGCTCATAAGAATTGGGAAGAGGATTATTCTCCTGAACAATGTCTAAAAGCTGTTTCTGTTCTTCAAATTTTTCCCGCAGCCTGTTTAAGGCTTCTTCTTTACTTACGTATTTTACTTCAGCCACATTAGGCATCAATACTAATTGCTGCCCAATATTCTGGATATTTGCTTCATCCAGGTCGTCCTTGAGAAAAACCGTTATTTCCACATCAGATTCGAGAGAAGAAGCCATGTGATTTACATTCAGCACTAGGAGAAGAAAAATACCTAAGATCAAGAGAGAACCTGCCACTGTGGTTATGGAAGCTAAACTGAGGAGCCCATTTCTTTTAATACTTTTCAGCGACTCCCGAAAAAAATACCTTAAGGAATTAATTTTTTGCACGGTGGTACCCACCTTTCTCTTCGTCCCTGACAACTGTACCGTTTTCTAGAGCAATAACCCTTTTCTGCATCCTGTCAACGATAGCCTGGTCGTGGGTTGCCACTACAATTGTGGCTCCTAATTTATTGATTTCATTAAACAAACGCATAATTTCCCAGGAAGTTTCCGGATCCAAATTACCTGTTGGCTCATCTGCCACAATAACTGCCGGATTGTTAACAATGGCCCTG
>DUMD01000061.1 GCA_012840065.1 Clostridia bacterium | reverse complement strand
ACCTTTGCTTTATCACCTACAGCCTCTAAAACAGCTTCAAATAAACGTAACTTTTCTTCATCTTCTAAAGTTGGAGACTCACCAGTGGTCCCTGCTACAACCAGACCATCTGAGCCGTTAGCTACTAGATGTTGAGCTAAAATTTTCGCCTGTTTATAGTCTACTCTAAGATTTTCATCAAAAGGAGTAACCATAGCTGTTAAAAGCTGCCCAAAATCAACCATCTTTCCCTACCTCCTTATTTAATAGCCCAAATCAAAGCTATCATGCAAAGCCTTGACGGCATTAACCAACTCAGACATTTTAACTAAGCAAGATATAGTAGTATGAGAATCAGCGGTTTGTAATATATCAACCTTTGCTTTATTTAAAGCTTCAACAATTGTGGCCATAACTCCTGGCATTCCTCTCATTCCTGCACCTACTACTGATACTTTAGCACAATCCGGTCTAACTTGTACATCAAATCCGTTTCTCTTAAGCAAATCTACTGCTTTTTCAGCCTCAGATTCTTGTACCGTAAAAATTATAACATCACTTAAAATGTTTAATAAATCCAAACTTATCGAGTTTTCTGCCAAAGTTCTAAACACTTTTAACTCAGTTTCTGCTTTTGTGGACGGCGAGGAAATATTGACCTTAATTTGAACCACATTTTCTATATAAGAAATTCCGGTAATAATTCGATCATTTTTTATTTTCGTTTTTCTGCTGTCATGAGCAATTATTAAAGTACCCTCAGCATCAGTAAATGTATTTTTAACCCTTATGGGGATACCTTTCTCCATTGCAATTTCTACAGCCCTTGGATGAATAACTTTTGCTCCTTGAAGAGCCATTTCACATATTTCGTGGTAAGTAATAACTTCTAGAATTTTTGCGTCTGGTACAATGCGAGGATCGGCTGTCATTATACCATCTACATCAGTATAAATTTGTATTTCCACAGCATTTAAGGCTACTCCTAACGCTGACGCAGTCGTATCACTTCCACCTCTGCCCAGAGTAGTTATTTCATTTTTTTCTGTAATCCCTTGAAAACCAGCAACAACCACGATCTTACCCTTATGCAGAAAATCAATGATTTTTTTTGGATTGACCTGCAAAATTTTGGCGTTAGAAAAATTGCTGTCAGTAATAATACCCGCTTGACCGCCTGTTAAAGCAACAGCAGGATAACCTCTCTCTTCTAAAGCAGCCACAAAAACCACAGCAGAAATAATCTCTCCACAGGATAAGAGAAGATCCATTTCTCTTTTAGCAAGATTAGAATAGATTGGCTTTACCAATCCTAATAAAGTATCTGTAGCATAAGGATCTCCATTCCTTCCCATAGCTGATACTACAACTACGGGATAGTATCCCTTATTTTTTATATCAACAATTTTATTTATTGCCCTATCACGAACTTCCTTCGTTGTTAGTGAAGAACCGCCAAATTTTTGAACAATAATGTCCAAACTATCACCTCACCTTAATTAAACCATTATTCAACAAATATTCGGCAATTTGAATAGCATTAAGTGCTGCCCCCTTACGTAAATTATCAGCTACAACCCACATGTTAATTCCATTTTCGATAGAATTGTCTTCCCGGATTCTGCCAACTAAAACCTCGTCTTTCCCATTAGCCAAAATTGGCATTGGGTAGAGTAAATTTGCTGGATCATCAACAACTTTTACTCCAGGAGCTCTGCTCAGCAAATCTTTAATTTCCTTAACAGTAGCTTTCTTGGCGGTTTGAATATTAATTGATTCGGAATGAGCATTAAACACTGGCACCCTCACAGTAGTAGCAGTAACCTTAATGCTATTATCTTCCATAATTTTAACTGTTTCATTCATCATCTTTCTTTCTTCTCTGGTATATCCTTCTTCATCAAAAACATCGATATGGGGCAATGTATTAAAAGCAATTTGGTGAGGATAAACAGATAATTTAATTTCCTGTTCATCTAGAATCGCTTTAGATTGATTAGTTAACTCTTTTATTGCTTCCCTACCCGTACCGGAAACAGCTTGATAAGTAGAAACAACTACTCTTTTAATTTTAAAACAATCGTGGATGGGTTTTAAAGCAACAACCATTTGAATGGTCGAACAATTTGGATTAGATATTAGCCCTTTATGCTTATGAAGAGCATGTGGGTTTACTTCAGGAACAACCAAAGGAACATCGGGATCCATCCGAAAAGCATTACTATTATCTATAACAACGACACCCCTTTTCACTGCTTCAGGGGCAAAAATTTTACTAATTTCTGTTCCAGCACTAAATAAGGCAATATCAACACCTTTAAATGAATCAGGAACTGTTTCTTCAACTGTACATTCTCTATTCATAAAATTGATTTTTACTCCAGCAGATCTTTTAGATGCTAATAATTTTATTTCTTTAATTGGAAAAGATCTTTCTTCCAAAATCTTAAGCATTTGTTGACCAACTGCGCCAGTAGCGCCTACTACTGCAACATTTAAACCAGCCATAACATTTCTCCTCCTCCAACTCAAAAAACTATTATCAATAAGCATAACGAAAAATACATCTTATTGCAAGTTTGCCGGGACAGGTTATGCCCCGGCAGAGAAAAAATCTTAGTAAAAATTATAAATTATTTAATTAGTAACTTATCAAAACAGGTTGTATT
>DUMD01000060.1 GCA_012840065.1 Clostridia bacterium | reverse complement strand
TTACTTGTTGCAATTACCTCAGGAAGTTCCTCTTAGAGGGATAAGGGACATTCGTTCAAGTCTGCGAAAGGCGGAGTTAGGGGGGATTCTTGAGCCTGATGAATTGCTTGATGTATTGAGTACTTTAAATGCTGGTAGAAGAATTAAAAATTATTTGCTTAATTGCGAGCAAAAATTTCCCCATTTGCAGGAATTGGCCAGTAAAATTATACTGGTTAAAGAGCTGGAAGAAGAAATTAGCAGTTGCATTGGCGAAAGTGGGGAAGTACTGGATAGTGCCAGTGCAGAATTGGCTGCAATACGCAGACAAATTCAAGTTTATCAGAATAGAATTCGAGAAAAATTAGATAACATAATTCACAGTTCGTCTATGCAAAAAATGCTTCAGGAACCAATTATAACAATTCGTAATGACCGTTATGTAATTCCATTAAAGCAAGAGTATAAAGGACAGTTTTCGGGAATTATCCATGATCAATCTGCCAGCGGGGCTACTTTATTTATTGAACCGATGGTGATTGTAGAGATGAATAATCAGTTAAGGCAATTAAAAGTAAAGGAAGAAGCAGAAATTAAAAAGATTCTTCAGCTTCTTGCTAATAAAATAGGAAGTTATAGCCAAGAACTGAAAATAAATATTAAATGTTTGGCTAAAATAGATTTTATTTTTGCTAAGGGTAGATTGAGTGAGAAGTTTGATGGGGTGGAGCCGATACTTAATAAAGAAGGTTATTTTAAAATAGTGGCAGGACGGCACCCACTATTAACAGGGAATGTTGTTCCTATTAGTTTGGAACTAGGTAAAAATTTTAGAACCTTAATTATTACCGGGCCTAATACTGGAGGGAAAACTGTTTCTTTGAAAACTGTGGGCTTATTTGTTTTGTTAGCCCAGTCTGGTTTGCATGTTCCTGCTAAATATGGTACTGAGCTAACAGTGTTTAGTAACCTTTTTTGTGATATCGGTGACGAGCAAAGTATTGAACAGAATTTGAGTACATTTTCTTCTCATATGAAGAATATTATAGACATTGTGCACAGAGCTGACTATAATTCCTTGGTTTTGTTGGATGAATTGGGAGCAGGTACAGATCCAACAGAAGGAGCAGCTTTAGCCAGAGCTATCCTTGAATACTTTCATAATAAGGGAATAAAAACGATTGCTACTACTCACTATAGTGAGCTTAAAAGTTTTGCTTTTTCCCAGCCCGAAGTTGAGAATGCCAGTGTAGAGTTTGACGCGGAATCACTTCGACCTACTTATAGGTTGCTTATTGGTTTACCGGGTAGGAGTAATGCTTTTTATATTTCTTCTCGCCTTGGTCTGCCTCAAGAGATAGTTGATAGAGCGAGAAGTATGCTTTCCGAAGAGGAACTAAAAATAGAAAATATGATCGAAGACATTCAGGAAAACAAAAGAATATCCCTTAGAGAAAGGGAAGAAGCGGAAAAAATCAAATTAGAATTGGCCAGCTTGAAAAATAAACTTGAGCTTGAACGCAGAAAATGGGATGAGGAAAAAGAAAAAATAAGGGCTAAAGCCAGGGAGGAAGCTCTTCAACTAATTAAGCGAACAAAGAGGCAAGCAGAAGAAATAATTCAGGAACTTAAACGAG
The DNA here is from genome assembly GCA_012840065.1 of Clostridia bacterium. Classification (GTDB taxonomy): domain Bacteria; phylum Bacillota; class DUMD01; order DUMD01; family DUMD01; genus DUMD01. The sequence goes on along the minus strand of DUMD01000060.1, from coordinate 6,180 downwards.
CCTCCCAAGAAGCTGCTGAAAGGGAAAAACAATTAATTATCCAAAAAACAAAAGAAAGAATAAATAATCTTCACTCGGAATTAAGCGAACAATATCCTAAACAGGTAGGATCTAGGGGACCTGTACCTAAAAAGCTAAAAGCAGGGGAGTTGGTTTTTGTTCATTCTTTAAATCAAAAGGGGCAGGTTGTGGCGGAACCTGATCAGGACGGACAGGTTGTGGTTCAAATTGGAATTTTAAAAATTAATACCAAGCTTACGGATTTAGAAAGGATCCAAGAAGAAATTAAAGTTGGCGGTACTGAAAAGGGAATAGGTAAAATATTGAGTAGTAAAACAACAGATATTAGTCCTGAACTGGATTTAAGAGGTATGAATTCTGATGATGCCCTTCAGGAATTAGAGAAATATCTGGATGATGCATATTTAGCAGGACTTAAAGAGGCTAGGATTAATCATGGGAAAGGTACAGGTGTTTTGAGAAATTCGGTTCAACAATATCTTCAAGGCCATAGATTAGTAAGCGAATATAGGTTGGGTAAATATGGTGAAGGCGGAGATGGAGTAACAATTGTGAAATTTGAATAGAAATAAGAAGCCAAGCCGGTACCGGCTTGGCTTCTTATTTCTTAGTTTAATCCTATCCTTCACTGTTATTTTCTGAGATATTAGGGGGATCGAATGTTTGATTGTTTTTATTATTTTTGTGAGTATTTATTTCATTATCAGGTTTATTAGGCTCAACAGTATTATTCTCATTTTCTTGGTTAGGGTCAAGGTCGTTTTGATTTCCACTGTTATTCTGTCCGTTTCCAGGATTAGTTATTGGAGAGCTATGAATTGTACAGTATTGAGTTGGAATTTCTTCTTGACTGCTATAGAAAAATTGTACAGGTGTTGGACAGAAATCCGTTGCTAGTAAATTTGAATCCGGACAAATATAAACTACTGGGTACGGATTACTCATTGCTGTAGGTTGAGTACCTTCAATAAATATTTCATTTATGATTTTTTCCGGTGGTGTGGTGGGACCTGCTAATAACCCGGTGCTAACATCAATAGCCAATGGTCCTACGATTCCTGCCGGCCTGGTAAAATCTCTAACTGGAGTACCGGCAAGAGCTTTTTTCATAAAATTATCCCACATTCTAACAGGAAATCCGCTTGAAATTTTATTTTTTTGCATATAAGTTAATTCACCTTTGTATTTTTCATCACAGCCAACCCAAACAGCTGTAACAAGGTCCGGTGTATAACCAACAAACCAGGCATCGTTATAATCCGTTGTTGTTCCAGTTTTACCTGCTGCTGGCCGTCCGATATTAGCCGCTCGTCCAGTACCTTCTGAACCGCTGATTACTGATTTGAGCATATCTGTTAAAACATAAGCTACCTGTTCGGATAGAACAGCCTGTTGTTTTGGTTTATTTTCTTCTAAAATATTGCCATTCCTATCTACTACTTTAAGAATAGCTAAAGGTTCAGATTTTACCCCGTTATTTGCAAATGCAGTATAAGCTTCAGCCATTTCTAATGGATAAACCCCTTTTGTTGCGCCACCCAAAGCTAGTGCCAATCCTAAATCGTTAGGCTCTCCTGAAGTGACTAAAGTAGAAATACCTAGGTCTTGAGCCAATTTAATAACGTTTTTTATTCCTATTTTATGGGCAATTTTAACAGCTATTGTGTTTTTAGATTTTTCAATTGCTTTACGAATAGTGATAGGTCCATCATAGCGACCACCACTGTTGCCCGGACTGTAACCGTTAATATTAATTGGTTCATCAACTTCTATTGTTGCCGGTGTTATTCCGTTTTGAAGAGCAACAGCATAAACAAAGGGTTTAAAGGCCGAACCAGGCTGACGTACTGCTTGGGAAACCCTATTCCATTTGCTTTCTTGATAGTCCCTTCCTCCAACAAATGCCTTGATATGGCCGTTTTTGGGATCGATGGCAACTATAGCTCCCTGAGGTTGAGTAATACCTTTCTTATCCTTTTCCCCCTCCGGCAACATTTTCATTGTTTCTTCTGCTGCTTCCTGCATCTTTTGGTTTAGGGTTGTATAAACCTTTAAACCACCTTTGTAAACCATATCGTAACCATATTTATCAATTAAGTATTGAGTTATATAATCAACGAAATATGGTGCTTGATTGGTGGTTGCACTTTTTTTAGTTGTTAATTTAACTTCTTCTTTTTTAGCTTTTTCTGCTTCTTCTCTGGTAATTTTACCTAATTCAGCCATTTTTTCTAAAACCAGGTTTCTTCTGTTAATTGCCCCTTCTAAATTTTTGAAGGGGGAAAGTCCTTCCGGTCTTTGGATAATACCAGCTAACAGTGCAGATTCGGCTAATGACAATTCTCCAACATCTTTACCAAAATAAATTTGTGCTGCCGCTTGAATCCCATATGCACCACTACCGAAGTATATTTCGTTGAGATACATTTCCAAGATTTCATCTTTAGTATATTTTCTTTCTAATTTTATTGCTAAAACTTGATCTTGCACTTTTCTAAACCAGGTTTTTTTGCTGGTCAAATAGGCTATTTTGGCATATTGCTGAGTGATAGTACTTCCTCCCTGAGTTTTTTTGAAACCGTTTTTTACATAGACAACTGCTGCCCGCAAAATTCCTTTTGGGTCTATGCCGTGATGTTCATAAAAGCGTTCATCTTCTATGGAGATAACCGCATCCTTAAGGTGTTGGGGAATTTGCTCAATGTCTACTGGAATACGGTGTTCTCCTGCATGGAGCCTGGCAATTAGCCAGTCATTTTCCCCGTAGACGAAGGTGGTTGCATCTTGCTGTTCTTTGGAGGGGTCAACGTCTGGGGTGCTTTTAACCCAGGCAGCTAACAGCCCTATCCCTGCACCAAAGACTATACAAAATATTATAAGGGCAATGATTAGCGTTGCTCCTTTATAAGGCTTTTTCTCCTTAGCCATTAATTTTCTCCTCCTTTATCGAAGAAAAGTAAAAATCTTCGCATACTAATCGACTCTATTATAACATAATACCTAATAATAAAAATTTAGTTAAATTTACAAATAAATTAAATTTAATTTACTATTTTAAACTAAATTTGAACTTCTTGTAAATCTTGTACCTGCAAATTGGGTATGCTATAATTAACAAAAATAAAAATTGGAGATTAAAAGCCAGGAAAGGGAGAAGTAATTCTGTTTAAGGTAAAGAAAGAGAGTTAGCGGATGGTGGAAGCTAACCCTAAACAGAGTGAAAATACACCCTGGAGCTGCAGACTGAAAAAAGTTTTTCAGTAGGTCGAGCCGGTTAATCTTCCGTTAAAGAGATTTTTGAAAAATTAAGTGGGCTATTTTCTAGCCAACTAGGGTGGTACCGCGGATAAACCTTTCGTCCCTAATTGTAAGGAGGAAGGGTTTTTTATTTTACGCTGAAAAATAGAAAGGAGAAGTTGTTAAATGAAGTATAGTGTTGATGAACAAATGCGGATTATTAAACGAGGAGTGGCGGAGATTATTTCCGAAGAAGAATTAAAGGCTAAATTGGAAAAATCAATTAAAGAAAATAGACCCTTAAGGGTGAAATTAGGTGTTGATCCATCTGCTCCTGACATTCATTTAGGCCACACGGTAGTATTAAGAAAGATGAAACAATTTCAAGACCTGGGTCATCAGATTATTTTCTTAATTGGAGATTTTACGGGAAGAATAGGTGATCCTACAGGCCGGTCGGAAACCAGAAAACAATTGAGTGAAGAAGAAGTTATGGCTAACGCTAAAACTTATACCGAACAAGTTTTTAAAATTCTTGATCGGGAAAAAACAATAGTAGACTTCAACAGCCGCTGGTTGTCTGCTTTAAACTTCGCTGATGTTGTAAAATTAGCTAGCACTTACACTGTTGCCAGGATGCTAGAACGGGAGGATTTTAGTAAACGTTATAATGAGCAAAAACCAATAGGAATCCATGAATTTTTCTATCCTCTTATGCAGGGTTATGATTCAGTTGCCTTGAAAGCAGATATTGAATTGGGAGGTACAGATCAGAAGTTTAACCTGTTGATGGGGCGTCATCTCCAGAAAGAATATGGGCAAGAACAGCAGGTTGCAATTATGGTGCCAATTTTGGAAGGAATTGACGGAGTTCGCAAGATGAGTAAGAGCTTGAACAATCATATAGGTATAGATGACGAACCTAGCCAGATGTATGGAAAGGTTATGTCTATACCGGATGAATTAATAGTTCGTTATTTTGAACTTGTGACTGAAATATCCCTAGATGAATTAGAAAAGATAAAGGCGGATTTGGAAAATGGATCTCTCCATCCTCGGGATGCTAAGATGAAATTAGCAAGAGAAATTGTTGGATTATATCATGGCCCTGAAAAAGCAGAGGAAGCTGAATCTGAATTTAAACGGGTATTCCAGCAGGGCGGATTGCCAGAGGATATTCCTTTAACGGAAATTAATAGGGCAGAATTAAAAGATGGTAAAATATGGATTGTAAATTTATTGACCCGCCTTGGTTTTGTTTCGAGCAATAGTGATGCCCGCCGTTCTCTTGTTCAAGGAGCGGTAAAAATTAATGAAATAAAAATTGATGATCCTAACCAGGAGATAGATTTGGAAGATGGAATGATTGTTCAACTAGGTAAGAGAAAATTTGCTAAAATTAAATTAAAGTAAATTAGAGAAAGATTGGTAATTCTTCTTTTATGAGTTACCAATCTTTTTTTTACTAACACTTTAATCTCTTACTACATAGAATAACTATGTGGGGAGGTGATTATTTGCGTTGGGGAAGGGGAAGAAAAAAATCAGTTAAAATAATGATTATTTTAATAATCTTTTTTATTGCAGGAATTTATGGTTTTACTATTTTAGAACGAAATCTTAAAGATACGATTTTAGCTTATGCGGAAGTCCAAGCAACTGCTTTGGCAGTAAGTATAATGAATAAGGCTGATGACGGGATAATAAATAATGTTAATTATAATGATTTAGTTTATGTACAGACAGATGTAAATGGAAGGGTAGTGCTTATGCAACCCAATTCTTTAAAACTGAATGAAATGACCAATGCGGTTGTAGAAAATATTCAAAAAGCATTTCAGGAAGCTGGCGAATTAGAGATCAAAATTCCTATAGGGCAGGCGCTAGGGAGCAAACTTTTGGCTTCAAAGGGCCCTAAAATAAAAGCAAAAATTATTCCTATAGGAAATGTAAATGCGAATTTGCGGGATGAATTTTTAGAAGCTGGTATAAATCAAACTAAACATAGAATAGTTATGGATGTTGTTGTTAAAGTCAGGGTTGTGGTTCCCTTAGTTAGTTCCGAAATTGTTGTTGATAACGAAACACCGTTAGCTGAAACGATAATTGTCGGTGAAGTTCCTGAGCAATATTTTAATTTACATGTTGGGAAATATTAATTTTTGGAAAGTATTGATTAACATTTTTTCTGTTAACTTGTAAAAAATAAAAAAAGAGAAAAAGACAAGGAGGGACTGGATTGATTAGAGAACTTAAAGAAAAAGTAAATGAGCTTGGTCTCTGTTTGGCAACTAATAATACGGGAGAGTCCCTCAAAACATTACTGGAAATAGAAAAAATGACGGAAGCAATTAAACAGGATTTAAAACTGCAAATAATTTTTGAGGATCGGAAATTTATTTGAATAAGCATAGCTGATCCCAATAGTAAAAAAAGCTAACCTTTCCAAAAGGTAGCTTTTTTTTTAAGCATAATCAAGCAATGGTTATCCAAAACTATAAATGATTATCTAGTTTGTTTGGTAAAGAGATATTAGAAATAGATTTTGTAGTTATTGAAAGGAGATATAAGATGTATTTGGACGATGCAAAAATTGTATTAAAAGAGATACTTAAAAAAACAGATATAACTCCTTTTCTCTGGGGAGAAAGAGGAATTGGTAAATCCCAATGTGTATATCAAGTTGCTCAGGAATTATCAGCTGACGGTGAAAAATGGGATGTGATCGAGTTAAGAATTGGTCAGATGGAAGTGGGGGATTTAATTGGGGTGCCAAAAGTTGAAAAAGGAAGGACTATCTGGGCTCGTCCGGAATGGTTTCCCACAACAGGAAAGGGAATAATTTTTTTGGATGAACCCAATAGGGATAATGCCGGTGACGTGACCCAAGCAATTTTTCAATTAGTTTTAGATAAAAGGCTA
>DUMD01000005.1 GCA_012840065.1 Clostridia bacterium | reverse complement strand
CTAGCCGGTCCCAATCTTGCTTCCTTAAAAAAATTGGCGCAAGCTACCAGCCTGCCTGTCGTAGCTTCCGGTGGGGTTAGTAGCTTAGAGGATATCGCTGAGCTAGCTAAACTGACCAGCCTAGGAGTGGTAGGGGTTATTGTGGGTAAAGCCCTCTATACCAAAAAATTTAAGCTGGCAGAAGCTCTAAAAGTTTGGGAAAGGGGAGAGGTAGTGGATGCTGACTAAAAGGATAATCCCCTGTCTGGATATAAAAAACGGCCGGGTTGTAAAGGGAGTTAATTTCGTCAACCTGCGGGATGCGGGAGATCCAGTGGAATTAGCGGCTTTTTATGACCGGGAAGGCGCGGATGAGCTGGTCTTTTTGGATATTACAGCCAGTGTTGAAGGCCGGCTGGCTTTTTTAGATATAGTGAGGCGGACGGCGGAACAGGTTTTTATCCCCTTTACGGTGGGAGGGGGAATTCGGACCGTAGAGGAAATCAGGGAAGTTCTCAGGGCAGGTGCGGATAAGGTTTCTTTAAATTCGGCAGCTGTCAATGATCCGGACTTAATTACAAGGGCGGCTAGGCAATTTGGCAGCCAGTGTATTGTGGTTGCCATTGACGCTAAAGCGGAAAAAGATAAGGCCGGCAAGTGGGGTGTTTATACCCATGGGGGAAGAAAATATACTGGCAAATCTGTAATTAGCTGGGCCCAAGAGGTTGAAGAGAGGGGGGCAGGAGAGATTCTTCTTACCAGCATGGACCGGGATGGGACAGCGGATGGATTTGATTTAGAGTTGTTGCAGAAGGTGTCAGAATCAGTGAATATTCCGGTAATTGCTTCCGGTGGAGCTGGAGAACTGGAACATTTCTATTCTGCCTTCGCTATCGGCAAGGCAGATGCGGTTTTAGCCGCTTCTATCTTTCACTTCGGTAAGTTTAGGGTTAAAGAAGTGAAGGAATATTTGGAACATAAGGGGGTGCCCGTAAGGTGGTAGATTTGTCTGCTGTAAAATTTGATGAGCGGGGACTGGTTCCAGCAATAGTCCAGGATATCACTTCAGGCCAAGTCCTCATGCTGGCCTATATGAATCGGGAATCCTTGGAGAAAACCATTGCTAGTGGAACCAGCTGGTTTTGGAGCCGTTCCCGGCAGGAGTTGTGGAATAAAGGGGCTAGTTCTGGCAACATCCAGAAGGTAAAAGAAATTCGCTACGACTGCGACGGAGATGCCCTGCTTTTGAAAGTGGAGCAGACCGGGCCCGCCTGCCATACGGGAGAAAAAAGCTGTTTTTACCGTTCCCTGATTTCTGAACCTGCTAATCCCGGAGCAGAAATTATTTCAGAACTCTATGCTTTACTAAGAAGCAGGATAGAAAATCAACCCGAAGGTTCCTATGTTGCCAAAATAACTGCCGGCAATGGGGACAGGGCTTTACAAAAAGTTGTGGAAGAAGCCGGAGAAATGATTATTGCAGGGAAAAATGGGGATAGGGAAGAAATTATTTATGAAAGTGCGGATTTGCTCTTTCACCTTCTAGTCTGTTTAGCTAAAATGGAAATTCCGCCGGAGGAAGTTTACCAGGAGTTGGCTAGAAGGAGGAAGTAAGGATAAAGACTTAAGAAGGGGGAGAGGGAGGATGACAGATACCTGGTATCCGATTATCGACTATGATAAATGCATTGGCTGTATGCAATGTGTGGAATTTTGCCCGGTCAATGTGTTGGAAGAAAGGGATGGAAAACCGGTAGTGGCCAGGAAAGAAAATTGTCATGATTTTTTAGGCAATTGCGGGAAAATTTGTCCTGTAGGAGCTATTTCCTATCCTGAACTGCCTGAAGCGAAGAAATAATAAGCAAGAAAGAGAGAACTAGAAAATGTTCTCTCTTTCTCTTTTTATAGTGCTTCTGCAATTTTATCTCCCATTTCTTCTGTAGAAATATATTTTTCTTCCTTTCCCGCCAGATCCGCTGTTTTCCAGCCCTGGTTAAGCACTTTTTCCACTGCCTTTTCGATTGCTTCAGCTGCTTCCTTTTCCTGACAGGAAAATCTCAGCATCATGGCAGCAGAAAGGATGGATGCTATTGGGTTAGCCTTACCTTCTCCGGCGATATCCGGTGCCGAACCGTGGGCCGGTTCATAAAGGGAGGTTCTTCCGGTACCCAGGCTGGCGGAGGGAAGAAGGCCTAAAGAACCGCCGATCATGGCAGCTAAATCACTTAAAATATCGCCAAACATATTTTCAGTTACAATTACATCAAATTGGCTCGGATTTCTGACTAACTGCATGGCGCAATTATCTACATACATGTGTTCTAACTGGACATCGGGGTAGGCTTTGGCAATTTCATTGGTAATTTCCCGCCATAGTCTGGAAGATTCCAAAACGTTAGCCTTGTCCACAGAAGTAACTTTTTTCCGCCTTTGTTGGGCTAGTTGAAAAGCAATAGTAACAATCCGCCTGATTTCTTCCTCCGTATAGCTCAAAGTATCCACTGCTTCTCTTCCTCTTGGGCCTTCAAACCTTTTTCTTGGTTGGCCGAAATAAAGACCACCCGTTAATTCCCGAACAATGATAAAATTCAGACCTTCCTCTACCAACTGGGGTTTGAGGGGAGAAATTTCTGATAGGGAGGGGGGAAGACTAACCGGTCGGAGGTTGGCATAAAGGCCCAGTTCCTTCCGGATAGCTAGGAGTCCTTTCTCCGGCCGGATTTCAACCGGGAGTTCATCCCACTTGGGTCCACCTACTGCTCCTAAAAGCACGGCCCTACTTTCCCGGCAAATCTTCAGAGTAGATTCCGGCAGGGGAAGGCCAAATTTATCGATGGCCTTCCCCCCAAAATCTGCTTCCTGAATGTCTAAGCGGAAACCGAATTTCCGGCCGGCTGCTGTTAATACTTTTAGGCTTTGTTCAGTTACTTCCGGTCCGATTCCGTCTCCGGCTAAAACTGCGATTTTATAACTTCTCACGATTTTTCCCTCCTTTTTTGATCTACATAGGGAATCAAACCTCCTGCAGAGATAATTTCCTGCATAAAAGGAGGGAAGGGTTGGGCTTGGTAGACTTCGTTTTTAGTAAGGTTTTTAATGCTTCCTGCTGCCAAATCAACTTCTACCTGGTCTCCCTCTGCGATTTTTTCAGCCGCTTCCGGACAGATAAGAATGGGGAGGCCGATGTTAATAGCGTTTCGGAAAAAAATCCGGGCAAAGGATTTGGCGATAATACAGGAAACACCGGCAGCTTTAATCGAGATGGGGGCGTGCTCCCGAGAGCTCCCGCAGCCAAAATTATCTCCGGCTATGATTAAATCTCCCTTTTCTACCTTGCGGCTAAAGTTTGCATCAATATCTTCCATACAATGTTTAGCCAGTTCTGCCGGGTCGGATGTATTCAGATAACGGGCAGGGATAATTACATCGGTATCAATATCATTACCGAACTTCCACGCTTTTCCTTTTAAATTCATTTTATCTTACCTCCTCTGGAGCTGCTATTCTTCCTTTAACAGCTGAAGCTGCAGCCACTGCCGGGCTTGCCAAATAGATTTCGCTGGTTACATGCCCCATCCTGCCCCGGAAATTCCGGTTAGTTGTGGCTATACATTTTTCTCCTTCGGCCAGGATTCCCATGTGGCCTCCCAGACAGGGCCCGCAGGTAGGGGTACTGACTACTGCACCTGCATCCAGGAAAATCTCCACCAGGCCTTCCTTGACGGCCTGACGGTAGATTTCCTGAGTTCCCGGGATAATGATTAGCCTGGTGTAAGGGCTCACTTTTTTCCCTTTTAGGATCTGGGCTGTTATTCTTAAATCTTCAATTCTGCCGTTAGTACAGGAACCTATAACCGCCTGGTCAATGGGTATTCCCGCTGCTTCACTGATTGGTTTGGTGTTGGCTGGAGAATGGGGGAAAGCCACCTGGGGTTCAATGTCAGAAGCATCAAATTCAAAAATTTGGGCATATTTTGCATCCGGATCACTGGAAAAAACCTTATAGGGCCGCTTTGCTCTTTCTCGGACATAGGCAATGGTTTTTTCATCGGGAGCGATGATGCCGTTTTTTGCTCCCGCTTCAATGGCCATATTGGTCATGGTAAACCTGCCGTCCATAGAAAGCTCTTCAATTGCTTCCCCGGTGAATTCCATGGCTTTATATAAGGCCCCATCCACCCCTATTTGTCCAATGGTATAAAGGATTAAATCCTTTCCACTGACCCAGGGCTTAAGTTTACCTTTAAAAACAAATTTAATTGATTCCGGCACCATCAGCCAGGTTTCTCCCAGAGCCATGCCGGCTGCCAAATCTGTACTGCCTACTCCGGTGGAAAATGCTCCCAGGGCTCCATAGGTACAGGTATGGGAGTCAGCTCCAATTACCAGATCTCCCGGCAGAACCAGGCCTTTTTCCGGCAGCAGGGCGTGTTCAATGCCCATCTCTCCTACTTCAAAATAATTGGTTAGCTCCTGCTCTTTAGCAAATTCCCGTAGTTCCTTAGCCTGTTGAGCAGACTGAATATCCTTGTTAGGAGTAAAATGGTCAGGGACCAGGGCAATTTTTTCCCGGTTAAAAACCTGAGGAGTGTTTAATTTTTTAAATTCTTTAATAGCCACTGGGCCGGTAATGTCATTGGCTAAAACCAAATCCAGCTTGACGTTGACAAATTGGCCGGGTTCGACAAATTTTTCTCCGGCATGATCCGCCAGAATTTTTTCGGTTATAGTCATTCCCATTTTAAATTTCTCCTTTCTTAATTGCAGTTTCTTGAGTTTTATGATTCTGAGCTTGAATTAATTTATTGACTGCATTTACATAAGCATTGGCACTGGCTGCCAAAATATCGGTGCTGAGACCCCGGCCGATGAAAACCCCGACTCCGTTTTCAATTTTGACGCTTACTTCTCCTAGGGCATCGGTGCCTCCGGAAACACCTTTGAGGTTGTATTCCAAGAGGTTATTATTTACTCCGATAATTCGGTCAATGGCTTTGTAAATAGCATCAACAGGACCGTCGCCGCAGGCAGCTTCTTCTAAAATAACTCCGTCTTTTTCCAGTTTAACGGTGGCGGTAGGAGTAATTTGATTACCGCTGATAATCTGGAAAGAGACTAACTTGCAGTATTCCTGGTTAGAAAACATTTCATCCTGCATTAGGGCTTCCAGGTCTTGATCGGTAATTTCCTTTTTCTGATCGGCCAGATTTTTAAAACGGGTAAAGATTTTATCCAATTCTTCCGGGGATAATTGATAGCCCAATTCCTGAAGCCGCTCATTAAGAGCATGGCGACCAGAATGTTTTCCCATTACCAGTTTGCTCCTTTTCAGGCCAATATCCTCAGGACGCATAATCTCATAGGTGGTAGGATTCTTTAGCATCCCATCCTGATGAATTCCTGATTCATGGGCAAAAGCATTACTACCTACGATTGCTTTATTGGGCTGAATAGGCATCCCGGTAAGGGTGGAAACCAGACGGCTGATTCGGTAAATTCTTTGGGTTACAGCTTCGGTTTTGCACTGGAAAACATCTTTCCTGGTGTTTAAAGCCATAATAACTTCTTCTAAGGCGGTATTGCCGGCCCGCTCTCCTATCCCGTTAATGGTACCCTCGATTTGGGTAACTCCTTCCTGAATTGCGGCCAGGGAGTTAGCTACTGCTAAACCCAGGTCATTATGGCAGTGTACGCTTAAAGTAACCCGATCAATGCCTTTCACATTTTCTTTTAAGTATCTGATGAGGCCGGCAAATTCCCGGGGAGTTATATAACCAACAGTGTCGGGAATGTTTAAGGTGGTTGCTCCTGCTGCGATTACTTCGCTCAGGATCCGGCATAAGAATTCCCGGTTGCTCCTGGTGGCATCTTCAGCTGAAAATTCCACGTCCTCAGTGAATTGGCGGGCATATTTGACTGCTTCTACCGCCCGTTCAATTACTTCCCTCGGTTCCAACTGCAGCTTATATTTCATATGGATATCCGAGGTGGCAATAAAAGTATGAATTCTCTTTTTAGGGGCAGGTTTCAGCGCTTCCCAGGCCTTATCAATGTCATTTTTGTTTGCCCTGGCCAAGCCGCAGATAACTGGCCCAGAAATATTTTCCGCTATAGCTCTGGTAGCTGCAAAATCTCCGGGAGAGATAACCGGAAAACCGGCTTCAATCACATCTATGTTTAATTTTGCCAGTTGACGGGCAATTTCTAATTTTTCTTGGATATTAAGGCTCACTCCGGGAGATTGCTCCCCATCTCTTAAGGTAGTGTCAAATAGCTTAATCCTGTTCACTTTTCTTCCTCCTTCTCCAATCTTTATGATAAAGATTAAGTATAAAATAAAAACCCCTCGCGTCTCTTTGCTGACAACAAAGGGACGGGAGAGGTTATTCCCGCGGTACCACCCTTTTTTGTTGAACCCTCACAGGTTCAACCTTAGTGAGTAAGGTTACTCTCTGGTTAACGGTTTTATCCGGCTTTACCTACTTTTTGGTTCAGTAAAGCAGCTCCGGGAGGAGAGAAAAAGGGGAACGGTACCGGTTTTCAGCTGCCCCGGCTCTCTTTTAACCTGTTCTTACCTTTTTCGGTTCCCATCCTAGCTAGTAGAAATATTAAGTTTATTTAAGGAAAATTTTATTCGGCCTAAAATTAAATATTCCTGCTAAAAAATTAATTCCTAGTAATTGCTGCCGATTTTTAAAGTTCTATTGCCTCGAACCAAGGCCACCTTACCTGTTCGCACTACTTCTTTAATTCCGAATTCCCGGACCAGTTCAATCAGGGCATCGATTTTGCTACTGTCTCCTGTGATTTCAATAATCACGCTGTTCTTGCCAAAATCAATTATCTTAGCTCGAAAAGTTTCCACAATCTGCATGATTTCCGAACGGCGGGAGGGTTCTGCATTGATTTTGATCAAAACCAGCTCCCGGTGAACTGATTCTTCTTGGGATATATCGCTTACTTTAAGAACATTGATTAGTTTATTAAGCTGTTTTGTTACCTGTTCCAGAGTGTGATTGTCTCCTTCTACCACAATAGTCATTCTGGAAATTTTAGGATTATCTGTTATGCCAACGGTCAAACTTTCAATATTGAATCCCCTTCTACTGAACAAACCTGCTACCCGGACTAATACCCCGGGATGGTTTTCTACTAATACGGATAGAGTATGGAGCATTAGTCCCACCCCCCAATCATTTCGTTTATTCCTTTGCCTGTAAGCACCATGGGGAGAACGTTTTCCTCCTGGTCAACAAGGATGTCTAACAGGGTAAGTTGGTTATTATTCAAGGCCCAGTTTAGGGCAGGCTCTAATTCATCTACTGTTTCTACTCTTTTACCCTGGGCACCGAAGGCCTCTGCCAGCTTAACGAAGTCGGGGGTAGAAGGCCAGGAAATTTGAGAATAACGGCCTTCACAGTAGAATTCCTGTAATTGTCTGACCATTCCCAGGGATTTGTTATTAAGGATAATAATAGTCAAGGGCAACTTGTGGTCAAAAGCAGTGGCCATTTCCTGACAATTCATTTGGAAACTGCCGTCTCCGCAGATTGCAATTACCTGTCTGGCAGGATTAGCCAGCTGAGCACCTATGGCGGCAGGAAAACCAAACCCCATTGATCCTAACCCCCCTGATGAAATAAGGGTCCTGGGCTTAGAAAAAGGGAAGATTTGGGCGGTCCACATTTGATGCTGTCCCACTTCGGTGGTAATAATAGCATCTTCTTGCACTAAACCGGCTAAGAGTTCAATTACCTGCTGGGGTTTAATTATTCCCGGCTGTTTTCGATAACTTATAGCCATGGTCCTCTTCCAGAAATTAACTTTTTCCAGCCATTTTTCCCGTTTGGTTGGTTTAAGCTTAGGCAGTAGTTCTTCCAGCACATTTTTTATATCTCCGACGATGGGAATGTGGACAGCTACATTTTTGCCGATTTCAGCTGGATCAATATCTACATGGACGACTTTGGCTTTAGGGGCAAATTTTTCTACATTTGCAGTTACTCGATTGGCAAATCTGCTGCCCAGGGCAATTAAAAGATCGCATTCGGTGATGGCGATGTTGGCAGCGGGGATGCCGTGCATCCCGGCCATTCCCAGGCATAAATCATGTTGAGCAGGGAAAGAACCTAACCCCTGCAGGGTCATGGCTACAGGAATATGGCAGAGCTCAGCTAACTGTTTTAATTGCTCGCTTGCTCCGGAGTTGATTACCCCTCCGCCGGCCAGAATAACGGGCCGCTGGGAATTGGCGATGCTTTTGGCTAGAGCATTGATTTGTTTAGGATGACCTTTATAGGTCGGTTTATATCCGGGGAGATCAACTTCTTCCGGGTAAACAAATTCGTCTTCTGCATTTAGAATATCAATAGGAAGATCAACTAAAACCGGTCCCGGTCTGCCCGTACGGGCTATATGAAATGCTTCTTTAATGGTATTAGGCAGGTCCTTAATATTTTTGACTAAATAATTATGTTTAGTTAAGGGAACAGTCGTTCCCCAAACATCGATTTCCTGAAATGAATCAGTGCCAACTAAATTTGTAGCTACTTGACCAGTAAAAACGACCAAGGGGACTGAGTCCATATAGGCATTGGCTATTCCTGTAATCAGATTGGTAGCTCCAGGACCGGAGGTGGCGAAACAAACCCCCACCTTTCCGGTGGAACGGGCATAGCCGTCAGCAGCATGAATTG
>DUMD01000059.1 GCA_012840065.1 Clostridia bacterium | reverse complement strand
GCATTGTATTTATATATTCCTTAATTCCGGAACAAATAGCATTAACCAATTTCTCCTGATATTTTTCATCTTGGAGCAAAATTAATTCCTCATCATTAGAAACAAATCCTAGTTCAATAAGCACAGCGGGAACAGGAGAAGTGCGCAGTATGTATAAATCTCTGGACGCCGGAGGTTCCCAAATGTCTAGGCTTGATTCAATAAAAGCCTTCTGAATACAGCTAACTAATTCTTTGCTTCTACTATTATGTTTTTGAAAAAACATAATAGCTCCTTTAGCATTATAATCATTACTCCAGTTAAGATGGAGGCTGATTAAGATATCTGCCTTATTTTTTTTAGCTATTTCCACTCTATTGTTCAAGTCTTTTCGCTGCCTTCCACCCCCTGATCTTTCCATCCCACTTAGATCAATATCACTATCTCTAGTTAAAATAACATTTATCTTGCTACCCTGTAATTTTTCTCTAATCTTAAGGCCAAGATCTAAAACTAAATCCTTTTCCTTAATCTTTCCATTCTGAGAAGATGTTCCAGGATCTATTCCCCCATGTCCCGGGTCAATGATCACTGTCCAAATTTTTGTTCTATTTGATAAAGCAGCCAGGCATACATTGGCCAACATTACCAAAATAACACCTATTATAATTAAAAATATAGTCTTTTTTTTAATCACAATTATCTGAAGAGAATGAAACTTCATTTTTTCTCCTTCCTCTATTTTCTTTTTTTTATTCTCCTCTTTATTTCCTTATAAGATTGTTATTAATAACAATAGAATGATATGCCCTAAAATATTTATCTCTTTTTGGCAAAATTGTTGTAAAAATTAAAAAAATAATCTGAATATAGATATAAAATAAATTTAACTTAATTTTTCTTGATTTTTCATCTAATATATTGTATTATTGTTTACAGCTTAATAAGAACATTTTCCCATGAAATTTCTGTTTTCCCTGGGCCTGAGGGCCCTAACTTCTTTTTTTAGGTGCTAATCTTTCTAGGCCAAAAAAAAGTAAAGACCGGAAAATCCGGTCTTTACTTTTTTTTGGCCTCTCAGCCTGATTAATCGTATACCTTTATTAATATCTGCTTTTTATTAATTTAGAGCATCTTTCAATTGTTTACCAGGCTTAAACACTAAATCCGTACGAGCTGGAATTTCAATTTCTTCTCCCGTCTGTGGATTGCGACCTTTTCTTGCTTCTCTGTGCTTTGCTTCGAAACTGCCAATTCCAACAAGCTGTACTTTATCACCTTTTTTCACAGTTTCAATTATTGTGTCAAAAAATGAATCTAAAACTTTTTGCACATCCTTTTGAGTCAATCCTGATTTAACAGCCATTTCTTTCACTAATTCCCCTTTGTTCATTAAAAAAATTCCCTCCTTATCTTACTAATAAAGGTTATATTCGCCAACAACTACTTAATTCCTCTATATTATCCATTATTAACCTTTCTAAATTAAGTTATTCTCTAAAATTAATTTTTATATACATCCAACCCATATAAATAAAAAATTATCTCCCATTATTACCTGCCCTGTCATTTTTCCCCAATTCTTTCTTCATCAATATTCAATTCCCCTTCGCCCCCTGATCCCATAATCAAAGGGATGCTTAACAGCTTTCATCTCTGTTACCAAATGGGCTAGATCAATAAGTTTTTGAGGCGCTTCCCTTCCTGTAAGAATAACTTCAAGCTGAGGAGGTTTTTTTTGTAAAAGTTCAACCACTTCCTCTACCGCCAATAAACCATAGCGAAAGGTATTACAAATTTCATCTAATACAACAATGTCATATTCACCTTGACAAATAATTTTTTTAGCCAGCTCAAAACCTTGTCTAGCCATATCTTTATCCCTTTCTTCCAAGTTGTCCTCTGTCAAAAAACAAGCCCCACAACCAACGCAGTCAGCAAAACCCTCCTTAATTAAAGCAGCATAGGAACAACCTCTTCCAAACTGTACTATTTTTAGCCTGTCCCCATAGCGTTCAGCAGAGTATAATTCACCTAAATAGGTGCAACCTTTCATAAATGAAATTATAAAAACTTTACAACCATGACCAAGTGCCCTAAAGGCTAAACCTAAGGCTGCTGTGGTTTTTCCCTTTCCGTCTCCGGTATAAATTTGAATTAGCCCTTTCTCTAATACTCCTCCCATCCCAAAGCCAACTCCTCGTAAATTGTTATATGTAATAAAAATATAAAACAGCCCTGCTTATAAAGTAGGGCTTAAGGAAAAAATTAAACTTATTAACCAATTGTTCTTTTTAAATTTTCGTGGATTTCTTCAGGGGTAAGACCCGAAGCATCAATCACAGGTGATTTCGTAGCAGCATCTCCTATGCCTAAAAAATTATTATTTAAACCGGTTACAATAATAGCATCAAACTTATCAGCATCAGCAACATTTTCGACAGTTTCTACATCATATCCTTGAGAACGAAGATATTTTTTTACATTTGTTAATCCGTCTTCAATTGCAATTTTTTTCGGCATGCAGCTCAACCTCCCATTCTTATTTATAATCCTTATTATTTTTAGAATTTCAAATCTAAATTATACCCTTTCGCTTTTCTTAAACCAGCACGCCAAATTATTGCTCCGCCTTTTTTAAACGAATTAAAATTTTACAATACTATTTCCAGGGAGGTCAAAACCATAATATAAAAAATTACATTTTCCACATGCCCAAAAAGATTAAAACTACTCCAGCTGAAATAATCAGGAGGCGGGAAAAACTAATGGTTTCTGCCAGTTTAATCATACCTATACCAGTAACTGATAGAAGAATAAAAGGAGCTAAACAAGCGATTAAAGCATTTATTTTAAATGCTTTGTCAACAGTCCCAAACTTCAACATCAATATTGCCCCCGTCATCTCTATAATACTGGAAATCACCCGAATTCCAGCCATAGCTAGAACAGCTTTATCCCAATAAGAAAAAAACAAGGATATCACCTGCACTTCTTTTTTTATTTTAATCTATGCAGTTAATATCCTAAAAATAATTAAGTTTATGATTAAAAATTAGCTAAACAACTCTGTACTTAAATATCTCTCACCAGTATCAGGTGCTATTACAACAATATTATCTTCCTTTTTAAATTCCTTAGCCACCTGTAACGCTGCCCAAATGTTGGCACCCGAGGAAATACCCAACAATAGGCCTTCTTCCCGAGCTAAACGCCTTGCTGTTTCCAGAGCATCCTCATCCTTAACTCTGATAATTCTATCTAATAATTTGCAGTCTAATACTTGAGGCACAAACCCTGCTCCAATCCCCTGGATTTTGTGGGGACCAGGTTGCCCCCCTGATAAAACAGGAGAAGCATCAGGTTCAACTCCAACAATTAAAAGGTCGGGAATTTCTTTTTTGAGAGTCCTGCCTGTACCTGTAATTGTACCTCCCGTACCAACACCGGCAACAAAGGCACTTATCTTTTTGTCCATCTGAGCTAAAATTTCTCTGCCGGTAGTTTCCTCATGCATTAGCGGGTTAGCAGGATTAGCAAATTGTTGGGGCATGAAATAATCCGGATTTTCCCGAATTAATTGTTCTGCTTTTTCCACGGCCCCTTTCATACCAGCTGCCCCCGGAGTAAGGACAAATTCCGCCCCATAAGCTTTAAAAAGCTTCCTTCTTTCTATACTCATAGTTTCCGGCATTACTAAAATTAATCTATAACCTTTTGCAGCTGCAACCATAGCCAGTCCAATACCCGTATTACCACTTGTCGGCTCTACTATTGTAGCACCCGGTTTAAGCTTACCTTCCTGCTCAGCCACTTCAATCATTTTTAAGGCTATTCTGTCCTTAACACTGCCGCCGGGATTAAAATACTCTAATTTAACCCAAACATTAGCATCGCCCCGATCAACCATTCTATTAAGCTTCACCACAGGTGTTGAGCCAATTAAGTCGAGCACTGACATTGCCCTCTTCATTTTCAAGCCCCTTCCTTATAATTATTAGATCTAGTACATAATAACATTTTGCTTTACTAAAAGTCTATATTCCGCTGGTGAAAATAAACTCATAATGTTAATTATTTCTCTTTTAATAAACATTTATCAAAATTAGCTAATAAAATATATGGTAAAATAAAAACCTCTGGCCCATGAAAGCCAGAGGTTCATTCTTACTTATCTTCTTTTTTATCTTCATACTCAAAAATAAGGTGGCAATATTCATCACCATCAAGCAGCCGTTTAAGTGCTACACAGCGCAGCCTTGGGTCGTAGCCCTTGGCAATTGCATCATCTATTTGTTCGCAGTAAAGCTTACCTAATTCCTGGTTCCCATCTTCTATCCAGGCAGCTGCAAAAGGACATTGATAAAATTTTTGTTCAATTTTTTCATCGCTTACTTCACTGTCATAAACAAATAGCTTAGACCGTTCCATGTCATAATAGGGAAGATAATTAGTAAGCACCTTTTCTTTGCCGGCTTGTTCTACATTTGCCGCAATATTTCTCCCCCTTCTTTCTCCAAATTTACGTACCCCTTCAGCTATAGCCTGCTTGCCTTCTTCTCCAAACCTATCCACAACCTCTTTAGCCACTGCAGCAAAAAGTTTAGCAGTGATAGTATAAATAGATACTGGCTTTAAGGTATCAGACATAATATTACTCCCCCTTATCTCATTCAAATCAAAGCCCTAGGTATGCCTTTTTAATTTCATCATTTGCCTTCAATTCCTGGGCAGTACCGCTAACAACAATTTCTCCGGTTTCAATTACATAGCCTCTATGAGAAACAGCTAAAGCCATTTGAGCATTTTGTTCTATTAATAAAATTGTTGTTCCCTGCTCCTTATTTAAAAACTTAATAATTCTAAAAATCTCTTCCACCACTATCGGAGCTAACCCCATAGAAGGTTCATCCATTAACATTAATTTAGGTCTGGCCATTAAAGCCCGGCCAATAGCCAACATTTGCTGCTCTCCACCGGATAAGGTACCGGCCAGCTGATTTTTTCTTTCTTCTAATCTGGGGAATATTTCATAAACCCACTTCAAATCCTGCTCAATAGCAGACTTATCTTTGCGCAAATAGGCACCTAGATGTAAATTTTCAACTACTGACAAATTAGGAAAAACCCCTCTCCCCTCAGGAACTTGGGATATGCCTAATTTCACTATTTCATGGGCAGGCAAATTGTTAAGAAGTTTATCCTGAAAATAAATCCCGCCACTCGTAGGTTTCTTTAAACCGGAAATAGTGTTAAGAGTAGTAGTTTTCCCAGCCCCATTGGCGCCAATAAGACAAACAATTTCTTTTTCCTTAACCTCTAAAGAAATACCTTTTAAAGCAGGAATTACACCATAATGAACTACCAAATTTTCCACCTTTAACATCCTGCTCAACTCCTACTTCGATAGTTTCTTCTTAGCCAACCCTGCCAAAACATACAAAATCATCCAGTTAGCCATATGGGACGATGTTCCGTTAGGATCAAACGGAGGATAAATTTCTACCACATCAAAAGCATTTATACCCTTAGCAGCCAAAATATTAAGAGCAGTCAACAGTTCATAAGAAGTAAGTCCGTTAGCATCCAAAGGCCCACCAGGATTAAAGGCTATATCTAAAACGTCACTGCAAACTGTAACATAAACAGCTTTAGTTCCTGAGCTTGCTCTAGCGTAGGCTTCTTCCACCAATTGTTCAAAATTACCCCGGCGAATATCGTTAATAGTGATAACCTTTGCTCCAATCTTTTTAGCATAAGCCCCGTCTTGAGGAGCATTGCGGGGACCGCGAATACCAAAATGAACAATACTGTCCTGTTTTACTCCGGGGAGTTCAGAAATACGGGCAAGCGGGCAACAGCGGGCAAGCGGATCAGACCCATAGATTTCTCGATTATCAAAATGGGCATCAAAATGGATAACTCCTACTTTCCCATCTATTGATTCAGATAAAGCTTTTACAAGCGGATAAGTTATACCATGATCTCCTCCAATAAATACCGGGAAAACACCGGCAGAAAAAATATCTTTAGCTTTGTTTTCGATCCTCCTGTAAGTTTCCACTGTATCAGCAGGAACAACATCCACATCGCCATAATCCCCAATAGAGAGATGAGAAAAAACATCTATGTCATCTAATTCAGGTAAATAACCGGTATAGCGTGCCGATGCTTGTCTAATTGCTTTAGGAGCCAATTCACAACCGGTATAACTTCCCCAGGTTACAGTCCCTTCCCAGGGAACCCCCAAAACTACCACATCTTTTCCCTGAAAATCCTGTTTGTCTTTTACTATTTCTCCACCAAACAAGGTTGGTGTTGTTCCATAAATAATCGGCTTATTCTTCATCATCAAAATTTCCCCTCCCTAAATATGCTTCTATAACTTTAGGATTAGACTGTATCTCTTGCGCGTTGCCTTCAGCAATTTTCTCTCCATGGTCCAGAACGATTATCCGTTCTGAAATATTCATAACAAATTTCATATCATGTTCTATCAGAAGAACATCCTTTTCCATTTCCCTGGAAATATAATAGATAAGATTGGTTAACTCCTCTTTTTCCACAGAATTCATTCCAGCTCCTGGTTCGTCTAATAATAAAAGACTAGGCTTAGTTGCTAAAGCCCTGGCAATTTCCAAAAGTCTCTGTTTACCATAAGGGAGATTGGTCGCCAACTCTTCCAACTTATCCTGGAGGCCTACAATTGATAAAATCTCCTCGCATTCCTCCACAACTGTTCGGCGTCTTTGAGCTAATTTTTTTCTACCAAAAACCGCAGGTATTACTGTTTCACTATTACAATCCGGGTGAGCAATAAGTACGTTCTCTAAAACAGTCATTGTGGGAAACAACCTTATATTCTGGAAGGTCCGGGCAATTCCTTTTTTAACTCGCTCGTGAGGTTTATAATGGTTAATTTCTTCTCCGGCAAAAATAATTTTACCGGAAGTAGGTTGATAAACACCGGTAAGTAAGTTAAACAAAGTTGTTTTGCCAGCACCGTTAGGCCCAATCAAAGCTAAAATTTCTCCCTTGTTTTGATGAAGGCTAACCTGGTTAACAGCCAATAATCCACCAAAACTTATGCTAACATTATCAACCTCTAATATCTTTTTCATTGCTTACACCTCGTATCCCGATTTTATATGAATTCCTTACCCGTTTATTTGCTCCCCAGAAACCTTGCGGCCTATAGATCATCATAAATACCATAAGAGCTCCATAAAGCAACATCCGATAGTTAGTCATGAATCTCAAAAGTTCAGGAACAATAACTAAAACAGTTGCACCAATAATTGAACCCGGTATGCTACCAAGCCCACCTAAAACAACCATCGCTAAAATAGTCACTGAATCCATATATAAAAATGTATCGGGGCTGATAAAAGAAATGTAGCTAGCGTAGAAACTACCTGCAATACCTGCAAAAGCAGCTCCCAAGCTAAAAGCCAAAAGCTTATATTTAATTGGATAAATACCAATAGATTCAGCAGCTATTTCATCTTCTTTTACTGTTATCATTGCCATTCCAACCCCGGAATTTACAAGCCGATGCATGAAAAAGACCGTAAAAGCAGCAAGTCCAAAAATTAGATAATAAAAGGGAATTCTGCTGTCAAAAATATAAGGGCCAATTTTAGGAGCAGGAATCCCCGGCAATCCCAAGGGCCCACGAGTTAAACTATACCAATTCACAAAAACTAGTCTCACTATCTCTCCAAAACCAAGAGTTACTATCCCTAAATAATCTCCCTTTAGTCTTAATGCCGGAAGCCCCAACAAAAAACCAAAAATTCCCGTAATAACAGCACTTAAAACCAGAGCAAGCCAATAGGAAACATTAAAGCGTAAAAGAAGTAAAGCTGAAGTATAAGCACCTATCCCATAAAAAGCAGCATGACCTAGGGCTAATTGTCCGGTAAAACCTGTTACCAAATTCAGGCTTAAGCTAAGAATGATATATAATCCAATAGATATAAAAATATGAATAAAATAGGAATTGGTTACAAGCAAGGGAAGCAGTAAAAGAACAACAGCTCCAATCAATTTTAAAATATTTTTAGACAATTTCAACTGGATCACCTACACTTTCTCCTGTTGTTTTTTACCTAACAAGCCTGACGGTCTAAAAATTAGTACGATTATCATAATTCCAAATGCAAAGGCATCCCGATAACCGGAAGATATATACGCTGCCCCTAAACTTTCTACTACACCTAAAACTACTCCGCCCAACATTGCCCCGGGTATATTACCAATTCCACCTAAAACTGCTGCTGTAAAGGCTTTAAGGCCCGCAGTATATCCCATAGTCGGATAAACTGCGTCATAATAAATGCCAACTAAGATACCTGCCACAGCAGCTAAGATAGAACCAACGGCAAAGGTCATTGAAATTATGCTGTCTGTATTAATCCCCATCAAGCGAGCATTATTTATACTATGGGAAGTAGCTCTCATGGCAACCCCCATTTTTGTCTTATGCACAAAAACATGTAAAGCAATCATCAAAAGGCAAGATAAGATCAGAATATATACTTGAATATTGGAGAGAGTAACCGTACCCACCTGAAACGATTTTACACTTAAACCGGAAGGAAAAGGATGGGTTTCCGTACCCCAAACTAACTGAGCAAAATTTGATAGAAAAATTGATACACCCAAAGCACTAATCAATAAAACTAAGCGGTCGGACAAACGCAAAGCCCGATAGGCAACTCTTTCCACCAACATACCTAGAAGGGCCGTAAAAATAGCCGCCAAAATCAAAGCTAGGGGAAAAGGAAAACGAAATTTCTGGGTCAATAAAAGCCCAAAAAAAGTGCCCATCATAAAGATATCTCCGTGGGCAAAGTTTACAATCCGCAATATTCCGTATACCATTGTATAGCCTAAGGCAATCAGAGCATAAATACTCCCCATTGTAAGGCCGTTTATTATTTGTTGGGTAAACATATCCAACGCCCTTTCTTTCCTAAATTTTACAGCGAATATTAAGCAGTAAAGGATAAGATTCCTTATCCTTTACTGCTTTTTAGACATATTTTGCTATTAAAATTAGCTTTTATTTTATTCAGAATAGATCTCAAATTTACCGTTTTTAATGATTAGACGAAGAGGCTCTTTCAAAACGTCGCCATTTTCATCAAAGGTATTAATTCCGGTAGCACCTTGGAAATCTTTTAAGTTAGTAATGTAATCCGCAATTTTTTGCCGATCTTCCCCTGCTTTTTGAATAGCCTCAAAAATAATGTTTGCCGCATCGTAGGCATAAGCTGCATAAGTACCAGGATCACTATTATATTTTTCCCGATAAGCTTTAATGAATTCCTGAGCAACAGGGTTAGTAGATGAGTAATGGAAGAATCCTGGTAATAACAAACCTTCTACATCTTGACCGCCTAAGCTAATTAAGGCATCGGAATACAAGGCGTCCACACCCATCATAGGAAGATTAAGGCCAAGACGTTTTGCTTGTTTAGCAATAAGTGCTGCTTCATTGTATAAACCGCCGATAAACAATAAATCAGGCTTAGCATTTTTAATCTTTGTTAAAACAGTACTAAAGTCTTTAGTTTCACCAAGAATATAAGACTCATTTGCAACTACTTCAGCGCCTAGTTTTTTAACAGAAGCAGAGAATACATCTGACAAACCTTTGCCGTAATCTGTATTTTCATAAATAATTGCTATCCTCTTAAATCCTTCATCTTTTACTGCCCATTCTGCCACATATTCGCCTTGGAAAGCATCGGTTGTAATAACCCTAAAAGTATAGGGACCAGCATCAGTAACTGCAGGTGAACTTGATCCTGGAGATATATGAACAACTTTTTCTTTATTATAAATAGGCGCACCAGCCAGAGTAGCCGAACTATTAAAATGACCTACTATCGCTAAAATTGACTTGTCCTGAGCCAATTTGTTAGCAACAATCGCAGCTTCCTTCGGGTCGGTTTTGTCATCTGCAACTTCTAATTTAACCAGTTTTCCATTAATTCCACCTTTGGCATTGATTTGTTCAACAGCTAATTCAACACCCTTTCTAATTGACTCCCCGTCCTGTGCCGACGCTCCTGTCAACGGAGCAGCCACACCAATTTTAATTTCCCCTGTTTTAGCCTCTTGCTCTTTTTGCTGTCCGCAGCCTGCCAATAAACTAACTAAAACTACTGCGACTAGCAATAAAGTAAATAACTTTCCTCTTCTCTTCAAACAAACTCTCCCCCTTCTTGCTTTTACCTCATTAATAAATAAAAACAAACCTTTAAAGTTAATTTACCATAAACCTACATATAGCGTCAATAACCTTCCCTGTATATTTGTATACATAATTTTTCCGCTCTGTTTAAAAGGAATTTTCTTAACCCAACTTACACAGGCTCGGCCTAAAAACTCCAGGACAATATATTACAACATATTACAAAAGGCTTCCAATAGTATGATACAGTAATTTGGCTCCCAAATATAAATCTTCAATCTGCGCAAATTCATCCGGACTATGGCTTATTCCATCTCTACAGCGGACAAAAATCATTGCTGAAGGAATTATTTTAGCCATTAACATAGCATCATGACCTGCTCCACTAATTAATTTTTTATAAGTAAGACCAATTTTCTGGCAAACCTGTTCTAAAGCATTGATTAGATTCTGATCAAGAATCACAGGTTCAATAGCTAAAGTTTCTTCCAAACTTATATCTATTCCACGTCTAAGGGCAATTTCTTGAGCAGATTCTTTAATTCCTTCAATAGCCTGGTTTCTTAAATTTATATCTATGTCTCGAATATCTAAACTCATCCTTACTTCCCCAGGAATAACATTTAAGGCGTTTGGTTGCACACTGATTGAACCCACAGTCCCTACGGTAACTTGTCCTTCTTTAGGAGTACATATTTTCTCAACCGCCAAAATTAGCTCAGCAGCTGCAGCCAGTGCATCCTTTCTTTCCCCCATTGGGGTTGCCCCAGCATGGTCAGCCCTGCCTCTTATTGTGGCCCAAAGTTGGCTCGGTGCTGAAATCCCCAGTACCAAGCCAATCGGGCAATCTGCCTTTTCTAAAATCCTCCCCTGTTCGATATGCAACTCAAAATAGGCCTTAAATTTAGCAGGATCAATCTTTGCTTGTTCAAAATTTGCAGGATTGAATCCACAGTCAGTCATTGCTTTTTTTAATTTTATTCCTTGCTCATCAGTTCTTTCCAGCCATTCAGGAGATAAAAGCCCAGTCATTGCCCGGCTGCCAAATAAACTACCACCAAAACGTACTCCCTCCTCATCAGCAAAAGCCACCACAGTTATGTTGGGTTTAAACCTATGCCCTGAAAGAAAAAAGGTGCGAACAATTTCAACAGCTACCAATACTCCGGCTATACCATCATATTTACCTCCGTTAGGAACAGTATCCAAATGGGAACCCATAATAATTCCAGGCATCTCAGGGTTAAGCCCTTCATAAACACCTATTAAGTTTCCAACAGGATCATAATAGGTAACCATGCCCGCCTCTAACATCAACTTTTTAACGTATTCTTTAGCCTGAATATCGGCAGGAGTAAAAGCTAAACGCGTTGTTCCTCCTTCTTCAGTTTTTCCTATTAAAGCAAGGTCTTCCAGCTGCTTCCCAACCCTTACAGGATCAAAATTTTCCCACCCCAAATTTTACCCCTCCTGTTCTACTAGTCTCTGTCTTATTTAAAGAGTCTAGCCCGCTAGTAAAATAAATTTACTTTAGCTCTTGCCAAGATGCCGTTTTTTTCATCTTGTCCAGTTCTCTTCCTTTGTCCACAACAAATTTTTCTCTCTGCAGATTTATAACTCCTGCTAAAATCATAATTCCGCCTAAAATCTGAATTGTTTCCAGTTTTTCATTAAGAAAAATCATAGCAAGAATAACTGTAAAAACCGGTTCCACCGTGCTTATCAAGGCAGCTCTAGAAGCTCCTACAAAAGCAATCCCCTTTAAATACAAAGTCATTGCCAGCAAAGTAGAAACGATGGCAATAATAAATGCCCACATAAAAACTGCACCGGAAACTCCTCCCTTAAATAAATAAAGCGGAGGCTGAACAATCATTAAGGTTAATAAGCTAAAAGTAATAGAATAGGCGCTTACAGTTATAGAACTATAACGTTTTAAAGTATTCTGCCCAACCAAGCTAAAAAGGGAATAACCGATTGCCGCTCCCAAACCATAAAGAATCCCAACAGGATTTATCCCTGCTGACTCAAGTTTAGACAATCTAACTACGAATAAACATCCCCAAAAAGTCAAGATTAAGGAACTAACTTTGACCCAACTTAATCTTTCTTTAAAAATTAAAACAGCCGCTATACTTACTATCGTTGGATAAGTGTAAAGAAGTATAGATGCAGTACCGGCATCAATGTAATTCATGGCGGAATAAAGACAAACTGATGAGAATGTAAAGCCTATTCCGCCCTGGAGAGCAAGTAAACCTAAATCCTTCATTTTTACTCTTCCCAGTTCAGGATTTCTAAATAAAACATATAACCACATTACGATGGTTGAAGTTAACATTCTTAACGTAAGCAAAGTATAAGTATCTGCTCCCTGAGCATAAGCAAATTTTACAAATATAGCCATGGTCCCATAGCAAAGAGCAGAGATTATAATAATAAAATAACCGAATTTATTTACCACAATCAATATCCTCCTTAAAACTATAAATGGGATAAGACATATTTATCTTATCCCAGCATTTATTTTAGGTCAACCATTATTAGAATGGGCAGCAAAAGCCTTTTGAAGATCCTCCCATAATTCGGGGCGCCATTTTTTAATGCTACCTGGTTTCCCCGACGCATCAATAAATCCGTGCACAGACCAGCCGGTTGCCAGTAAGGCACCATCGTCTTTCCTTCTTACTTCGTAACCAAAAGTAAATTTAGCATAGCTTAATTTTTTTATTTGCAGTCTAAGACAGATTATATCATCAAAGCGGGCAGGCTGAAGATAGCGGCAATAGGACTCAACTACCGGAAAATAGATTCCACCATCATCCAACTCCCGATAGCTATGACTCAAAGTGCGAAAGAACTCAACTCTCGCAATATCAAACCAGGCAAAATAATTTGCATTATGCACTACGCCCATTTTATCCGTTTCCGCATATCTTACCCTAATCTCTGTTTCAAAATAATTCATCGACCCTCACCCCTCATTTAACTCTAGCCTTACCCCGATAAATTAAACCAGCCTCCCCATCTATTGTAATCACATCCGTATCAGAAAGCAAATCGGTTGCCTTTTCCACCCCGACTATTACCGGAATGCCATATTGGAGTCCCATAATTGCACCAGGTGAAGTCAGTCCCCCTTCTTCCGTAACCAAGCCTACAATTTTGTTAAATACAGGAACGTAAGCAGCATCTACACCAATAGTAACTAAAATATCTCCCCGCTCTACCTTTTCCAAAGCTTCTGCTGCTGTTTTGGCCACACATACCCTGCCGGATACAGAGGTCCTACCCACACCAATCCCTTTAGCAAAGATATGTCCGACCGTATGCACCTTGAGAAGATTAGTCGTCCCGGTAACATTTGCCGGAAGCCCTGCGGTTATTACCACCAAGTCTCCCTGTTTAATCAAATCTGCCTTTAAAGCAGCATTAACCGAATTATCAATCATCTCATCCGTACTGCCGGTTTCAACCCCTAGTAAAGGATAAACCCCCCAAACCAACCTTAATTGCCTGACCACCTCTTCATGGGGAGTAGAAGCAATTATAAGTGCTTTAGGGCGATATTTGCTTACCATTCTGGCCGTATGCCCGGATTTTGTAGCAGTTATAATAGCCGCAGCATCTAAGTCATAGGCTGTCTGGCAAGTAGCAAAGCTAATTGCAGACGTAACATTATTCTCTCTGGTAAGACTATTTTTTAGTAAAATATCTCCATAAGGCAATGATCTATCTGTTCTTTCAGCTATTTTAGCCATTACCTTAACAGCTTGTAAAGGATATTTCCCCGCGGCTGTCTCCCCGGAAAGCATAATTGCATCTGTCCCATCCATAATGGCATTTGCTATATCAGTTACCTCTGCCCGGGTAGGTCTTGGGTTGTTAGTCATTGATTCTAACATCTGAGTGGCAATTATAACAGGTTTTCCTAGAACATTACAGCGTTTAATAATATCTTTTTGTACCAAAGGTACTTCCTCTGAGGGGATTTCAACTCCCAAATCTCCCCTTGCCACCATAATCCCATCTGCGACCTCTAGAATCTGGTCAATATTATCTACTCCCTGCTTACTTTCTATCTTAGCAATAATCTGAATGTTTTCTCCGCCCGCATCCTCTAAAACTTTTCTGATTGCCAATACATCAGAGGCTGTTCTGATAAAAGAAGCAGCAATAAAATCCAACTTATGTTCAACTGCAAACTGCAGATCTTGATAATCCTTTTCCGTTAAAATAGGTAAATCCACGGTAATACCAGGAAGATTAACCCCTTTTTTATCGCTTAATTCTCCTCCAACAACTACCAGACAAATTATTTCCTGATTTTCTACTTTTTCAACTTTCAATTCTATTAATCCATCATTAATAAGAATAGAATCTCCAGGTCTAACCTGTTGGGGAAGTTTCTTATAACTAACGCTGACTTTCTCCTGAGTACCCTCAATTTCCTCGGTAGTTAAAATAAAAGTACTACCGTTTTTTAAGGTAATCGGTGAATTTTTGAAACTTCCTATTCTAATTTCCGGTCCCTTTGTATCCAAAATAATGGCAACCTGCTTCCCAGCTAGCTCTGAAGCTTTTCTAATCCTATCAACTCTTTTCAAATGCTCTGCATGGGTACCATGGGAAAAATTAAGTCTAGCCACATCCATACCTGCATTAATCATTTCTACTAGAACCTCTTGGCTTTCACTGGCTGGACCAATAGTACAAATAATTTTTGTGCGTCGCATCTATTTCCCCCCTTGTTCGTTTTAATAAGGGTTTTCCTAAATCATATTATCTCGCTAAAATCTGAGCTAATTCCAAAAGCTCTGTATTAATCTTTTTTTTCTTATTTATTGCTTCCTCAAAAGGTACCAATTTAATTTCCGATCCTTGAATCCCAGTCATATAATTGCTTTTACCCGCCAATAAGGCTTCAACAGCAGCAGCACTTAATCTGCTGGCTAAATTCCGGTCAAAAGATGAAGGTGTTCCTCCTCTTTGAAGATGCCCTAGAACCGTTATTCTGGTATCAAATCCGCTAAGGGAACGAATATCATCGGCCACTCTTTGGGCAGAGGCCACTCCTTCAGCAACAATTATAATGCTGTGTTTTTTTCCTTTTTCATAGCTTTCTTTTAAACGATCACATACCTCCTGAGGATCATAAGGAATTTCCGGAATAAGGATTGATTCTGCTCCTCCGGCTAATCCAGCAGTCAAAGCGATTTCTCCCGAATATCTACCCATTACCTCAATTATAAATACCCGCTCATGAGAAGCGGCGGTATCCCTAATTTTGTTTATAGCATCTACAACAGTATCTACAGCCGAATCAAAACCTATCGTATAATCTGTTCCTGCTAAATCATTATCTATCGTACCAGGAACACCAATTACTTTAACTCCTAACCTATTCAACTCCATTGCTCCACGGAAAGTACCATCTCCGCCAATGGTAATCAAACCATCTATTCCAAATCTATTTAAAACCTCAACAGCTTTTTTTCGTCCCTCTTCTGTCATAAATTCCTGGCTACGGGCAGTACGCAGGAAGGTACCACCCCTTTGAATTACATCGGCTACAGATCGAAGCCCAAGACGGTAAATTTCACCATCGATTAAGCCAGCGTATCCCCTTCTAATTCCCCACACTTCTAAACCATGGTAAATACCCTTTCTAACCACAGCTCTAACAGCGGCATTCATGCCGGGAGCATCTCCACCACTGGTTAAAACCCCAATGCGTTTCATCTTATCACTCCTCATTCTCAAATAACTAAAAATAAATCAGCTAAAGCTTAATCTGGATTGAATAATCTCATGGGCTTCTTTAACTTCAGATTTAGGTACCAAAATTTCTATACATCCATACTCAGTAGAAACAGAATGGGCACCCAGAGAACGTAGCTTTACTAATAGACCTTCTTCATCTAAAAGTTGTTTAATTTTCTCAGCTTCAATTTTATTTTGTGCTAAGTACACTGTTGTCCACACGCCAATTCCTCCTGTATCTAACTGATAATTGTCTTTTCTATTATTATCCTCTTCCACTTTTTTAATAATTCCTTCTCCCAATGTTCAAAAATTCCTTTTAATTTCTAAGAGTGAATCTAATATTTTTCATAGCAATCATAAGACAAGGTTTGCAAACCAATTTTTATATCTGGCTATCAACTTATTTTTGCTATAGTAGATAGAAAAAGGAACTACAATAAAAAAGATTATACTGGTATTTATCAAAAAGCTCCCCATTATTGAGGTATATCCCAACCTCTCCAGGAAAAGCTGGGAAAAAAGAAGAACCAGAGGATGACTTAAGTAGATATGGTAGGAACTAATACTAATTTTTTGCAAAAGATCAACTAATATCCCTTTTTCCGTAATCCAGAGGGATAAATAGTAAAAAAATAAAACGGAAATAGTACAAAAGATAAACCAGAGAAGGTTAACGTTTTTTACAGGCAGTTTCAAGACATAAGACTGATAAAAACGATATGTATAATATAAGACAGCAGTTAGATATATTCCTATTAGATAATTTTTAATTCTAATTATCCTTTTCTTCACTTCATCCCTTTTTAGTGCCCAATAACAGCCTAGCCCGAAGAAAAATAAATACTGCAAAAAAAACCGATCAATATATTTAAAATAAACCTTTTTCATAAAAATTACATTAATTAAAAACATAATAAAAAGCAGGATTTCCGGCTTAAATTTCCCAAAGAACCAGTTAATTACTTTAAATAAGAGATAAAACTGACAAATAAGAACTACAAAATACAAATGATAGAACATATCTCCTAAAACCAGTTTTTCTAATAAAAAAAACCAGGAAAATCCATAGTAACCTAATCGGATGCAAACAAAATAATAAACCAGAGACCAAACTAGATAAGGCAATAATATCTTTGTAAAATTTCTAGCCCATTTTTCTGATTCATTTACACCTTTTTTTTGGTAAACATAAGTAAGGGAAAAACCACTGAGAAAAATAAAACCGGGAACCGCAAACCTAGTGATAGAATTAATTAGGGTCATAGCAAATAAATGAATACTTCCTGCTTGCAAAGTCGATACCGGTCCGGCAGAAGTATGAATAATAATCACAGCCAAACAAGATAAAGCTCTAAAAACATCCATTTCTACCAACCTATTCTTCGCAACCCCATATCTTCCACATCCTTCCCTAAAAATGCTCGGTTTTTACCCATATTTTATCATTACCGAAAAAAATCCGGTTAGTAATTTAACTAACCGGCCTAAAAAACAAAGATAATTAATCAAATTATAAAAGGCGAGAAAAATCTGGAGGCATATGTTTCAAATCTTCATTCGCTAAAATAACATCCAAAGTTCTAAGCATTTTTTCTTTATCCTGAGGCAAGGTACCTCCAATAGGGAAATAATTAGATGCATGATTACTCCTGAAAACACAATTAGTTAGTTCTAAATTTTCAATTAAAATTCTTAATTCTTGAAAAATATTGTAAGGAGTGGAAACCGAAATTTCCCCAGCCATTACCTGATCGTAATAGGGCGTTCCTTCTCTTAAAAGCAGGGTTAAAGCACCTACATAGTCCGGGTCAATCTTATTAATTACATAAGCTGAACCCCGGGCATTTTGCTCAAGCATCTCCGGACCACCCAATCCCAAAATAATTGTAACTGAAAGGGCGATACCACTCTCTTTAACCCGCTTTCCAGCTTCGATCATTTCTTCTACATTTACTCCTTTATTTATTTTTTGCAATAACTCCGGATCGCCGGTTTCAATCCCCATATAAACTATAGAGATACCTGCATCTTTGAGTTCTTTTAATTCTTCAACCGATTTGGTTAAGATGCCTCTGGGATTTCCGTAAATTCCTATCCTTTCCAACCTGGGAAAAGCCTTCTTCAAATAGCTAAGAATTTCTAGTAATTTAGAATTCTTTAAAATTAATGCATCTCCATCAGCTAAAAAAACTCTGCGAATATTTGGACCATAATATTTTCTAGCCATATCAATATCTTCTTTTACTTCCTGAATCGGCCTAACCCTAAACTTTTTACCTTTATACATATCACAGAAGGTGCAGGCATTATGAGAACAACCAATTGTGACTTGTAAAATATAACTTCTTGCTTCACTAGGTGGACGATATACAATTCCTTCGTACCGCATTTGTTACCCCCTTCAATAAAAGTCCAGTTATTAGCTGGTAGTTCTAAAACTCCCTCTTTATAATTGAATTTCCTTTAAAAATTGCTTAAATTCAGCCCTGTCTCCTCTTTCCAATAATACATAGATAACAGTTTCTGTTGTAGAAATTGTAGCTCCCGAATTTTCCATCCTACGCAGAACAATTTCCCAATCTCTCATTTTCTGAGCATTTGTAGCATCAGCAATAACCTGCACCCCATAACCCCTTTGCAGGGCATCAAGAACTGTTTGTAAAACACAAACATTAGTAAAAATACCACAGACAACCATGTTCTTTGGTTTTAATTCTTCCATAACTTGAACAAACTCTTCAGAGCCAAAACAACTAAAAGTAATTTTTTCTGCCCGTTTAGCTTCAGGCATTAATTCCAATACTTCAGGTATAGTAATACCGAGTCCTTTGGGGTAGTGTTCAGTATAAACAATTGGCATTTGGACAATCTTAGCAAATTTAATTAAATTCTGAACATTTTTTACTACTAAATCCCGTTCCGGCATTAAAGGAACAATCTTTTCCTGCATATCAACAACTAATAAGATCGTATCCTCTTTCCGAATTACGCTTTTGTGTCTGAAAAACATAATTATCGCCTCCTAATTTAATCTTTTATATCCTAAATCTAAATTAAACGATTTATTATTCTCAATCATTTTACCATTCTTGTTCTAAAAAAGAAAGTATAAGGGTTAAATGGTGAAAGTGTTAACTATTCTAATCAATATTGTTTTCGTCTTGATTCCATAAAAATGCATTTCATTATTTTTTAATTCATATTTTTTTGTTTAGGAAGTTTAACAAACAAAAAGGCTTGGGTATATATACCCAAGCCTTTTTGTTTGTTAAATTAGCTTTCTTGAATCTTTTTAATTTCTTTCATTAAAGCAGGAATAACTTCATAGAGATCGCCAACAATACCGTAAGTAGCTACTTCAAAAATTGGCGCATCCGGATCTTTGTTAATTGCAATAATCATATCG
>DUMD01000058.1 GCA_012840065.1 Clostridia bacterium | reverse complement strand
CCTTCAGATTGCCAATGGAAAGGAAGCTCACAAAACTCTCTAGCTACAAAACCTGCTACCTGCGGTTCTGATGATTGATTAGAAAAATTATTTATCCCACAATTTCCTATTAAAGGATAAGTCATAACGACTATTTGACCTCTATGGGAAGGATCAGTTAAAACTTCCTGATAGCCACAGATATTAGTAGTAAATACTACCTCTCCCACTTTTTCTCCAACTGCTCCAAAGGCTCGACCTAGATAGATAGTACCATCCGCTAATACTAATTTCCCTTGCATCATTATTTCCTCCTTTGTTAAAAAAAAAACAACTGCCAAAGTCCTTGAAAAAAGACAGCCCCTTTACTTATAGAACTGTCTTTGGTCTAATGTAGAATCGTATTTCATTATTATTTTCCCACCCACAATGGTCACTACGGGAAATCCAACTACCGATTTGCCAGCAAAAGGAGAATTTTTTCCTTTACTTTCAAAGTTATCAGGGTTAATAATCGTCTCTTTATTTAAATCAATTAAAGTCAAGTCACCATCAGCACCAAGGGCAATCCTGCCTTTATTCTTAAGCCCCAAAATCTTAGCCGGATTCAAACTCATTTTAGTAATCAACGCAGGCAGGGTAAGACAATTGGTTTTAACTAAAGCAGTATAAGCCAGTGAAAAGGCTGTTTCTAAACCAGAAATTCCGAAAGGAGCATGGACAAAATCTTTAGCCTTGTCAATAGAAGTATGAGGTGCATGGTCCGTAGCAATTGCATCAATAGTTCCATCCTGCAGACCAGCAATTATAGAATCAATATCTGCTTGCGTGCGAAGAGGTGGGTTTACTTTTGCCATCGTATTATAACCCATAATAGCATCCTCAGTAAGACAGATATGGTGAGGACAAACTTCGGCAGTAACCCTCACGCCCCTTTTTTTAGCTTCTCTTACCAACCTCACCGAACCAGCCGTACTTAAATGGGCAATATGCACTCTTACCCCAGTTTCCTCAGCTAACAATAGGTCTCTCGCTACAATCAATTCTTCCCCGATTGCAGGCATGCCTGGAATACCTAAAACAGTAGCCGCGTAACCATCATTTGCAGCTCCTCCTTTACAAATCTCTTCATCTTCACAATGCAAAGAAAACAAAGCATCAAATTGCCTGCCATATAGCATAGCTCTTCTCATCACTGCATTACTGGCCACAGAACGTCCATCGTCGGAAAACCCAACGACTCCCTCTGCCAGTAAACTGGCCATCTCTGTCAGTTCTTTGCCCTCTTGTCCTTTAGTAATACAACCATAGATAAAAACATTGACTAATGCATCTTCTTTTATCCTTTGTTGTAAATAACGAATAACAAGGGGGTTATCAAGCTTTGGGTTGGTATTACCCATGCAGGCTACAGTAGTATATCCCCCTGCAGCCGCTGCCCGGGTACCGGTCTTAATTGTCTCCTGGGCTTCCCCTCCCGGTTCCCTTAAATGGGTATGAAGATCAATAAGACCCGGTACAACTGTCAAACCCTCAGCATTAAAGACTTCAGCCCCATCTACTTCCAACTGAGGAGCCAAGGCAGAAATTTTTCCCTGATCATCAATAAGAATATCTAATTTCTCATTTAGATTGGAACTGGGACATACAACCCAACCGGATTTAAGCAACAACATCTTTTAATTCACCCCCTAACAAAAGATAAATCAAAGCCATCCTGACAAATACTCCATTACTTACCTGGGTATTAACTAAAAACCTAGGATGATTCGCCATTTCATGGGCAACTTCCACACCGTAATTTACCGGTCCTGGATGTAATAAAATCGCATCCCTTTTGGCGTAAGCAAAATTATCTTTGTTAATGCCATAAAGGTTCGCATATTCCCTTTTTGACGGGAAATACCCCTTTTCCTGACGTTCTCGTTGAATTCTAAGGACCATAACCACATCTTTATCCTTTAAAGCTTCCTGTAAAGAATTAGCTACCTTTACCCCCATTTGCTCAATCCCTTTAGGAATAAGAGTAGGAGGACCAAAAACAGTTACTTCAGCCCCCAATTTTTGAAAACCCCAAATATTAGAACGGGCAACCCGACTATGGGTAATATCACCTACAATTACTACTTTTAAATTTTCATAACTAGGTTTAACTTCGCCAACGGTAAAAATGTCCAGTAAAGCTTGGGAAGGATGTTCATGCCAACCATCCCCGGCATTTATAACAGGAATTTTAAGTTGTTTTTTAAGCTCGTCACAAATTCCTGAATAACTATGTCTGATTGTCAATAAGTCAGGTCCAAGAGCCTCAATTGTTTTAGCCGTATCTAAAATAGTCTCTCCTTTAGCCAAACTGCTGGTAGAAGCTTGGAAACTAATTACATCCATTCCCAATTTCTTCGCTGCCGTTTCAAAGGACATACAGGTTCTGGTACTGTTTTCAAAGAAAAGATTTACCATTATTCTGTTTTGCAATAGATGCCGCAAATTTTTTCTCTGCATTTGGGCATTTTTTATTTTTTTAGCCAAGTTTAAAATATATTTGATTTCTTCCGCATCCAGATAAGAAATACCCAGTAGAGAGGTTTTATTGAACTTACTCATGTTCTCTCCTCCGTCCTCAAATGCCTTAAGTAAAAATTAACTAAACAACAATTAACCCCTTAGTCCGTTTCAGCTAGCCCGGACTAAGGGGTTAAAACAGCACAATTAACCCTCTGCCCTTGCCAGCCTCTCTGGACTGACTTAAAGGTTAGGTTTTTGTAAAGGGTTAGAATTTCATATTTCTTCAAAGATTACGACCTGCTCACAGCCATCAGTTTCCTTTAATTGGACTTGGATTCTTTCTCTGCGGGAAGTAGGTAAATTTTTACCTACATAATCAGCACGGATAGGAAGCTCCCGATGCCCACGATCAACTAGAACAGCCAGCTGAATTAAGGCCGGTCTTCCCTGATCGATTACAGCATCCATAGCTGCCCGCACAGTTCTACCGGTAAAAAGCACATCATCAACTAATATCACTTTCTTGCCTTTTAAATCACTGGAAATCTTAATCTCATTTTTATTAGGAATAAATTGCACAGGCAAATCATCCCGATACTGAGTTATATCAATGGCCTCAACCGGCACTTCCACTCCTTCAATTTCTTTAATCTTAGCAGCTAAACGATGAGCAAGGGGAATTCCTCTACTTTTAATCCCTAAAAGGACCAAATCTTCTACTCCTTTATTACGTTCAATGATTTCATGGGCAATCCTTGTTAATGCCCTCCTTATCGCATCTTCATCTAAAACTCTAGTTTTAAACCGTTGACTCACTAAAACCATCCTCCTCAATGGCCTCAATTAGGGAAAATAAAAAACCTTCTTACGCTAGTAAGAAGGTTGGATTACCCTTAATTAAAAATTTCTTATTTATCCCCTTACTAGCCTCTCTGGACTAATTTCAAGGTCTTTTGCATTTTTTAGAGTATAACAAAAAATTTGTTAGCTGTCAACCCAATAACCTAGATTGTTTTCCTTAATTTTTCAATTAAACTTTCCATTATCGGAGGGATTGCTTGTTTAAAAGTCAGCATCTGGCCTGTTTTCGGATGTTTAAATACTAGTTCAGCTGCATGAAGCATTTGGCCAGGCAATTTAAAGGGCTGTTTTTTCGGGCCATAGACCGGATCTCCAACTACAGGATGACCAATATTAGCCATATGCACCCTGATCTGATGAGTCCTTCCCGTCTCTAAGCTTGCTT
This sequence comes from Clostridia bacterium, assembly GCA_012840065.1. GTDB lineage: Bacteria > Bacillota > DUMD01 > DUMD01 > DUMD01 > DUMD01. Next base: position 6,229 of record DUMD01000058.1, on the reverse strand, counting down.
CAATCAGAGTATAATTACCACCATAGCGTTCTAAAACCCTTACCCTAGTCCTTGCCGGCTTGCTGTTTTTTAAAGTTACGCTCATCTTCTTCCTATCCACTGGATGACGACCAATGGGAGCATCTATAGTAAATTCATCTTCCTTAACATTGCCAAAAACAATAGCCAGATATTTTCTTTTTACCTCTCGGTTTTTTATTTGTTCTGCTAAAGCCAGATGGGCATAATCATTCTTGGCAACCAGCATCAACCCTGATGTATCCTTGTCCAAACGGTGAACAATACCAGGCCGCATAACCCCATTGATTCCTGATAAATCTGAGCAATGATAAAGAAGTGCATTAACCAATGTACCGGAATAATGACCATGAGCAGGATGGACCACCATCCCTTGAGGTTTATTTATTACTAATAAATCTTCATCTTCATATAAAATGTCTAAAGGAATTGATTCCGGTTTTATAGCTGTATATTCTTTCGCTGGGGGAATAGATAAGGTAATTAAATCCCCCTTTTTTAATTTGTAATTTGCCTTGACTTTTTTATTATTAACAGTAATTTTTCCATCATCAATCAATTTTTGCAGCCGGGAACGAGACAACTGGAGCTGGGATTGAGCAGCTAGATAGCTATCTATCCGTGTTTTTTCCTCCTCTTCAGAGACAAGAAACTGAAAATTCTGCATCACTCCCCCTCCTCCTGCCACTGACCTTCAACAAACAATAAATAATAAGCAAAAAGCGAAACCCCAATAACAATCGCAATATCAGCAATATTAAAGACTGGAAACACTCTAAAATCAAAAAAATCTATCACATAACCAAACCTGATCCTATCTACAAAATTCCCTAAGGCTCCTCCCAATTGAAAAGCCAATCCCAGACGCAACATAGTATTAGCCGTATGTCTGAATTTAATACTGCAATATACTACTACAGCAATGATAATAATCGTAACAATAATAAAAAAATTAGTTTTATAAGCTAGAATTCCAAAAGCTGCTCCCGGGTTTTGGACATAGGTTAAATGAAAAATCTGGGGAATAATAGGAATAGACTGATTGGGAACAAAATTTATTTGGATAGCTAATTTGGTTAATTGATCCAAAACAAAAACAAAAAGAGCACCCAAAATAATAAGCATTTTTCCACCTCTAAGTAGTTTTTCTAACTAATTTTAGCACACTACCCGGGTGGCAGCAACACGGAATACAAGCTACTCCAGCTGATTTCTATACTGTTTATTGCTGATTTTTTCTACCGGCTCCACATATCCCAAATCCCCTCCATCCCCATTTTCAAAACCTAGATATTCATAAATATGAGGAAGTTTCTCATATCGTGCCACTGCCTGCCAGGTATCCTCCCCGTCAAAACCAGTCTTATCCTCACTATCACTAAAACTTCTTGAAAATGGATTCTTTAATACTTCTTCTTCAATTGGTCTTAGGACTCGATCATCCTTAGCTTCAACTTTCCGTTGGCATTCAATACATAAGGTAGCATAGGGAAGAGCTTCTAAACGTTCGGGATTAATTTCACACTTACAACGGGAACAATAACCATAGGTCCCTTTTTCAATTTTATCTAAAGCTTCTTCTATTTGATTAAGAATCGTTTGCTCATTATCTTTTAATCCTAAATCTTTTTCCCGCTCGAACATATTGGTACCACTATCCCCAGAATGGTTATCATATTGGGATAATTCTCCCGTAGATTCTTGTTCACTTATTTCTAAATTATCTGTAATAGACTTTATTTCTCTCATAACCTCTTTTTTTTCTTTCATTAAAATTTGTTTTATTCTTTCAATTTGTTTATTATCCAAAACTCTTCCTCCTTTTTCTTGATTAATAATAGCCTAATTGGACTTGAACAATTCTAACTAATTCAGCAATATAAGTGCCGATAAGAGGTAGATTAACTAATTTTCTCAAAACAAATAATAAGATTGCTGCCAATAAAGTCGCTCCTACGGCAATGCCAAATCCTCTGGTTATTCCATATAAAAAATTAAGCATAATTACTTTTTTAGGATTCTTCCACATTTCCAGCTGTTCCGCTATTCCCATTTTTTCCATTCCCACAGTAAGCTCTTCTATTTTTTCCAGTAAACGCTGAATAGTCAGATTTTTTTCCAGTCCTTCATCAGACATTATTGATTCCTCCTTAAACCTTAATTTACCCGAAATAAAAAAAATAAATAACATAAAAAAGCCACACTCAAATGTTAGTTCATTTTTCCCAACATTTAAGCATGGCTTATTAACCTTAAAAAACTCTTATCGTTATTGTTCAGCTAATACTGCAGAACAACGAGGACAAATATCAGCCCCTTCTTGTTCCGGCCGAATTTCTTCAGAATAAATCCAGCACCGAGGACATTTTACCCCTTTAGCCTGTTCTACATAAATTTGCAAACCTTCCACTTCTTCTGCCCTAACTGATCCTTCCACGGCCGGACCTGCTCCCAACTCTACTTTGGAAACAATAAATATATTCGCCAGGTCCCCTGCATAACGCCGGAGAAAAGCAGATATTTTTTCATCCCCGTATAATTTTACGCTAGCATCTAAAGAATGACCGATAATTTTATTTTGACGGGCAATTTCTAAAGCTTTAGCCACATCTTTCCGAACCTGCCTAATTAATTCCCAATCAACATTCAATTGCTCATTCAAATACTTCTTTTCTACCTCCGGCCAAGCTGATAGAAATACACTTTCGGGATAATTTCTATCTTCTGGGAGATATTTCCATATTTCCTCCGCAGTATGGCTGATAACAGGTGCAATAAGACGAACCAGAGTTCTAATTATCTTATACATGACAGTTTGGGCTGCTCTCCGCTCTACTGATTCGGCTTTGGAAGTATATAGCCTGTCCTTAAGAATATCTAAATAAAAAGAACTCATATCCAAAACGCAAAAATTATGAACAGCATGATAAAAAACATGAAACTCATAATTATTGTAAGCAGAATTAACCTTTTCCACTAGCTGCTGTAGCCTCATCAAAGCCCAACGGTCTAACTCAAACAATTGGTCATCGCTGACCATATCCCTAGCCGGATCGAAATCATAAAGATTACCCAGCATAAAACGGCAAGTATTTCTAATTTTGCGGTAAATTTCAGACATTTGTTTTAGAATTTCTTGAGATACTCTAATGTCTCCTCGATAGTCTGCAGATACTACCCACAAACGAAGTATGTCTGCCCCATATTGCTTGATTACATCCTGAGGATAAATAACATTACCTAGAGACTTAGACATTTTTTTGCCTTCGCCGTCAACTACAAATCCATGGGTTAAAACTGCTTTGTAAGGAGCAGATCCCCTCGTAGCAACAGCAGTTAACAAGGAAGACTGGAACCATCCTCTGTGCTGGTCGCTTCCTTCTAAATATAAATCCGCAGGCCACCTAAGCTCAGGTCGCGTAGTTAAAACCGCAGCGTGACTAGAACCAGAATCAAACCAAACATCCATAATATCCGTTTCTTTACGCAGTTCAGCTGAACCACAGTGAGGACAGTTATAACCTTCAGGCAGAATTTCTTTAGGCTCTTTAATAAACCAAGAGTCAGACCCTTCTTTAGCAAACAATTCCTCTACCACTTTTAGGGTTTCATCATTTACTATTTCCTTACCGCATTTCTGACAATAGAAAATAGGAATAGGCACCCCCCATACCCTTTGCCTGGAAATGCACCAGTCAGCCCGATCACTAACCATATTGGTGATCCTGTCCTCTCCCCAGCTAGGGATCCATTCTACCTGTTTAATAGAGTCTAAGGCCTCTTTCCTAAATCCTTCTACTGAAGCAAACCACTGCTCAGTAGCCCGATAAATTACCGGCTGTTTACACCTCCAGCAATGGGCATATTGGTGTTTTATAAAGGAAAAATGCCAAAGCATCCCTCTCTCTTTTAACTCATTTACAATTTCCTTATTAGCTTTATCATAGAAAAGCCCAGCAAACTTACCTGCTTCCTCAGTAAAGACACCCTGACTGTTCACAGGAGTTAAAACCGGAAGCTTATATTGAAGGGAAACCAAATAATCCTCATGACCATGACCCGGTGCAGTATGAACACAACCGGTACCCTGTTCCAGGGTTACATGGTCTCCGTTGACAAGAAGAGATTCCCGATCTATAAAAGGATGAAGACATTTTTTTAGTTCTAAATCTTTACCTTTAGCAGTTGAAATTATTTCATATTCAGCATTATTTAACCCCATTACTTCTTCAACCAATTCCTTGGCCATAATAAAATATTCATCGTTCGTCTCAACCAAAGCATATTCAAAATCAGGATGGACAGCAACAGCAAGGTTAGCCGGCAAAGTCCAAGGAGTTGTTGTCCAAATTAGAACAAATACCGGTTTATCTTTAAGCCTACCTGCTGACGAAAATATTTCTTGAACATCTGATAAAAGAGGAAATTTAACATAAATTGAAGGTGATTTCTTTTCATCATATTCTACTTCCGCTTCTGCTAAAGCTGTTTCACAGGATGCACACCAGTAAACCGGTTTTAAACCTTTATAAATATAACCTTTTTTAGCCATTTCACCAAAAACACTAATTTGCTTCGCTTCATATTCAGGTTTTAAGGTAAGGTAAGGATTTTGCCAATCTCCTAAAACGCCTAAACGTTTAAATTGTTCCCTCTGTTTATCTACAAATGACAAGGCATAGTCATGACATTTTCGGCGAAGAGTAATTTCATCAACTGCGTGTCTATTACCTCCCATATTTTTAACAACTTGATGTTCAATCGGAAGACCATGGGTATCCCAACCGGGAATATAAGGAGTGTAATAGCCATTCATTCCTTTGAACCTTACAATTATATCTTTTAAAATTTTATTTAATGCTGTACCTAAATGAATATCTCCGTTTGCATAAGGAGGACCATCATGCAAAATAAACTTTTCGTTGTTCTTATTTTTTTCCAATAAACGTTCATAAATCTTTTTTTCTTCCCAGTAACTTTGAATTTCCGGTTCCCGACTAGAAAGATTAGCCCTCATCGGAAATTTGGTTTTAGGAAGATTTAAAGTTTTCCCATAGTCCACAAAACTACACCTCCAAATATTCTACATCATATAAAAAGACTCCCATCCCTTCTTAGGGACGAGAGTTTATCCCGCGGTACCACCCTACTAGCCGTATTTCAAGAAATACGACCACTCATGCAGATATCGGCTGCAAAACCGTTCACACCTACTAGCCTTCGGCGGAATGCTCCGGGGTGATTTTCAATAAAAAATGGACATCGATTTCCACCACGGAATTATCGGCAATTCCTTTCCTCGACTCTCTATAGTCCAACTTTTTATTTACTCTTCCCCATCTTCGCCAAAAAAATAAGTTTTTTTTATTATATCCGACTTTATTATATCTAACCTCAACTTTATCGTCAACTTCATCCGCTTAGCTAGCAGTTTTTAGCTCCCCCCTTAATTAAGGAGGGAGCTAAAAACTGGATAACTTCTTGTTAACAATATTTTTTAACCCACATTTTCTATTCTTTGAGTTTCCCCTTCTAGTTTTTGACTTTCCTCATTTTCTATTTTTTGAGCTTCCTCATTCAGCATTTTCAGATGCGTTTCCAAAAGAGTTCTAAACCTCACAAAAAAAAATTCCGCCTGTTGACGAAGGTGTTCATATTCCCTTTCAATTCTTTTCCCTTCGCTTATTGCTGCATCTACAATTTTTTGTGCTTCCTGATTGGCCTCCTGAATAATTAATTCCTTTTCTTTTAAAGCATTTTTTCTAATCTCCTCAGCAGTAGTTTGAGCAACAACCAGGGTTTTTTTCAAATGTTCCTCCATCTCTGCATAAGCTTCTATTTTGTTCTGCATTTTTTCCAATTCTTCCTTTAGTTCATGGTTTTCTCGGTAAATACTCTCATAATCCTTGGCAATTTGTTCACAAAAATCATCTACTTCTTCAGCTTTATATCCTCCAAATATAGCCCGTGAAAACTTCTGATTGTGTACATCTAAAGGAGTAAGCACCATTTTTGTTTCCTCCCCTTACACATATCTTTTAAGCAAAACACTTTTTCTCCCCTTTTTAGTTTCACCTAAGACAGCTTCCAAAACCACTCTTCCTCTACCTCGAACTGACAAGACGTCCCCTTCTTTAAGCTGAAAAGAAGGGTTAATAACTGTTTTCCAATTTACCTTCACCTTTTCACCCTTTATCTGCTCCACCATTTT
>DUMD01000057.1 GCA_012840065.1 Clostridia bacterium | reverse complement strand
GGTTAGGATGTGTCGGATAGATGATTTTAATAGAGCGTCGTAAAGGGGTAAAACTGCACCACCCGGATAACCGAAAACCAGATCTACTCCCTCTGCTGCCAGTCCTTCAAGTATCATTTGGGCGCCACTTATTTTCAATTCAGTCACCTCCGTTTACCAAATAAAAAAGCCCTCTATCCCTTCTCAAGGGACGAGAGCTTGTTCTCGCGGTACCACCCTTTATTTGCCGAACCTTCACAGATTCGGCCTCAATGAGTGCAGAGCACTGCTGTTCTTAACGGGCTAACCTGCCCGACTCCATCTAATTACAAGTTCATTGCTTTCAACGGAGCGGCTCCAGGACGAGTTTCAGAACCTGCTGGTACCGGTTTTCAGCTACCCCGGCTCTCTTTAACTCAGCTTGAGTTCCTACTTTTCCCTTTCACTGCCTTTTTCGGATATTATGGTTTAGAAATAATTCATCATAAGTTGCAGGTAAATTATTAGCTATAATTATGGCAGATGGGTCGGGATTAAGTCAACACCTTTTTTTATTTTTTTTGCATTTTTTGTAACAAAAGGGGATTGGATCATAACCTTTTTTAATTTTTTTCTAACAGCAGGGGAATTGTGGTGGCCTGGAATGCTTCGTCGCTTTTGGTCATGAAGAACAGGTTTTTTAAGGAAGGCTGGGTTGCCAGCAAATATTGTTCTCCATAAATTTTGTAGGCCTTTATTTCCTTTCTTATTTTCTCTATTAAAGCTTCTTTATAATCGGTTAGATAGGGAACAGGAATGGGAAGAGCTTGATAAATCGTTCCTGTCAATAGGTAATAGGCCTGCATAAAATTGTGGGCATGTTTTTTTTCCTGTATGCCGAATTCTTGGAGGATCATCCTTGCCCTTCGATTGGGGGCCAGCTTGGCCAGCTCTGCATAGTGGGCGCTGGCCGTTAATTCCTCCTGAATATATTGTTTGAGCTTATTGGCAAGGAGATAATCATAGGGTGGATATCCTTGATTCATTTTTTTATTCACTCCTTATTATTACAATATGTTTTTGGTTTAGTTAAGGTTACCAAGCGCAGCAATAGTTAGCTAATAAAGATTTCAGTTATTTCTTCTTTTCTCCTTAAATTGCCCAGCATTTAGCGAGATGTTATAATGTGGGAGGAAGGAGAGTGGATTTTAGTGAATATTTTAGCTAACCTTAACCCGGAGCAGCAGCAGGCGGTAATCACAATTGACGGGCCGGTTTTAATCCTGGCCGGTGCAGGGAGCGGTAAAACCCGGGTTTTAACTTATAGATATGCTTATTTGGTTGAGGAAATTGGAATTGAACCTGAACAAATTTTAGCCATTACTTTTACAAATAAGGCTGCGGGAGAGATGAAGGAGAGGATTTGTCAGTTGGTGCAGAATATTCCATCCAGGCGGATGTGGATAAGTACTTTCCATTCCTTCTGTGCTCGGCTGCTGAGGATGGAAATCGAAAAGCTGGGCTATACCCGCAGTTTTGTGGTTTATGATACCAATGACCAAATTGCCCTGATAAAAGAAGTTATCCGGGAACTGAATTTGGATGATAGATATTTTCGGCCTAGAGCGGTATTGTCCACCATCAGCAATGCCAAAAATCAGTTGATTGATGCTGAAGCCTACCAGGTTTTGGCAGCCGATTATTATGAGGAAAAAGTTTCTTTAATTTACAACAAATATCAGGACAAGCTGAAAAAAAATAACGCTTTAGATTTTGATGATTTACTGCTCTTAACCGTGAAACTACTGGAGGATTTTCCCCAGACAGCCAGCTATTACCAGAATAAATTCCGCTATATTATGGTTGACGAATACCAGGATACTAACCATGCCCAATACAATTTGGTTAAAATTTTGGCTGCAGCCCACCGCAACCTTTGTGTGGTGGGGGATGATGACCAATCTATCTACCGCTTTCGGGGTGCGGATATCAACAACATTTTGGATTTTGAGCGGGACTATCCGGAGGCTACCGTAATTAAATTGGAACAGAATTATCGTTCTACCCAGGCGATTTTGGATTTAGCCAATTGTCTGGTCCAGAATAATCTGGGGAGGAAAGATAAAAAACTTTGGACGAAAAATCCAAAGGGGGAATTGCCCTTTGTGTTTCAAGCTCCTAACGAGCAGGGGGAAGCTCAATTTATCGTTAAGGAAATTGAACGGTTGAGAAGGGAGAAAGGGTATTCCTACAATAATTTTGCTGTGCTTTACCGGACTAATGCCCAATCCCGGGTAATTGAAGAGGCAATGCTCAAAGCAGGGATACCCTATCAGATGGTTGGAGGAATCAGATTTTACGAGCGAAAAGAAATCAAGGACCTTTTGGCCTATCTGCGATTAATTAATAATCCCTTTGATGATGTGAGCTTTAAACGGATAATTAATGTGCCTAAAAGAGGAATCGGTAAAACAACTTTAGAAAAATTAGAGGATTTGGCAGGGGAACTCAATACTTCTCTCTTACTAGCCTTGAAGGATATTGAAAACAGCCAACTTTTTTCTGCTAAAACAGGAAAGAAATTAAGTACTTTCAGGAGTATGTTGGAGGATTTAATTGAATTAAAGGAAAGTTTACCTGTGGTCGGTTTGGTTAATGAAGTGATTGAGAAAATCGGTTATATTGAGGATTTGATCCAGGAGGGGACTGAGGAGGCTAAAAGCCGGATTGAAAATATTAAAGAATTTATTTCCGTTGCCCTTGAATTTGAACAGCAGTCCGGGCAGAATAGTTTGGATGAGTTTTTGACGTGGATTTCTCTGGTTTCTGATGTGGATAATTGGGAGGAGGAAAAGGTAGGGGTTGTTTTAATGACCCTGCACAGTGCTAAGGGGTTGGAATTTCCTGTTGTTTTCATAGCCGGAATGGAAGAAGGGATCTTTCCCCATTCCAGAGCTTTGGAAGATGAGGAGGAACTGGAGGAGGAACGGAGGCTCTGTTATGTAGGGGTAACCAGGGCTAAGGAATATCTTTATCTGCTGATGGCCCAAAGCAGAATGTTGTACGGCACGGTTTTTTATAATACTCCTTCCAGGTTTCTCTTGGAATTGCCCAAAAGCAAAATTAGCGGGATGACTTCGCTGCCGGCATCCAGGTTTAAAAATAAATATGATAGGTATGACTGGGATTACGACCGTTTTTACGATGACTTTTAATTTCCAGCGGAGGAGGAGTGGCTTTGGCAGAAAATAATTTTGAAGCTGCGCGGAAGAGAAGTGAAGAATTGCGGGATGAGTTAAACTATCATAACTACCGTTATTACGTTTTGGACGACCCGGTAATAAGCGACCGGGAATATGACTTAATGTTGCGGGAACTTATAGAGCTGGAAACAAAATACCCCCAATTGATTACTCCCGATTCTCCTACCCAAAGGGTAGGAGGGGAGCCCCTACCTGCCTTTAAAACCGTCCGCCATACCTATCCCATGCTCAGCCTGGGCAATGTTTTTTCTGACGGGGAGTTAAGAGAGTTTGACCGGAGAATCAGGAGAATGCTGCCGGGAGAAAAAATTGAGTATGTGGTGGAATTGAAAATTGACGGATTGGCGGTGACCGTTCAATACCGGGAGGGGCAATTTGTTTTGGGAGCGACAAGGGGTAACGGGATTGAGGGGGAAGACATTAGCTTAAATTTAAGGACGATTAAGTCTCTTCCCCTTAAACTGATGGGACCGGCAAAGGATTTTAGTTTTTTAGAGGCCAGGGGGGAAGCTTTTCTTTCTTTTGCTGCCTTTGAAAAACTTAATCGGGAAAGGGAAGAGCAGGGAGAGGCCCTCTTTGCTAATCCTCGAAACGCTGCTGCCGGTTCCCTGCGCCAGCTTGACTCCAAGATAACTGCAAAAAGACCCCTGGATATTTTCTTTTATGGCCTGGTGCTTCCGGAGGGGCTGGGCCCCAAAACCCACTGGGAGGCCCTTAAATTTCTGCGGGACTCCGGTTTAAAGACCAATCCGGAAGCAAAATTCTGTCATGATATAGAAGAGGTTATTGAAACTTGTCGCCTGTGGGAGAAAAAAAGAAACGAACTTTCTTATCCCATTGACGGGATAGTGGTTAAATTGAATTCCTTCGAACAGCAGCAGAGGATGGGAAGTACCAGCAAGGTTCCTCGTTGGGCCATAGCCTATAAATTCCCGGCAGAACAGGCAAGGACAAGGGTGAAGGAAATCATTGTTCAGGTGGGAAGAACCGGGACCATAACTCCCCTGGCTAAATTAGAACCGGTGCGGTTGGCCGGAACGACGGTGAGCAGGGCAAGTTTGCACAATTTTGATTTTGTCCGCAGTAAGGATATTCGGGTGGGGGATACGGTAATTATCCAAAAGGCCGGAGAAATTATTCCGGAGGTAGTGGAAGTAGTAACCTCTGCCCGGAGTGGTGAGGAAAAAGAGTTTGTCGTGCCGGATAAATGCCCTGTCTGCGGAGAAAAAACAGCGCAGGTGCCGGGAGAGGTAGCCGTCAAATGCACTAATCTAGCCTGTCCAGGTAAGCTGAAGGAGGGTATAATTCACTTTGCCTCCAAAGAGGCCATGGATATTGAGGGTCTCGGTCCGGCTGTGGTTAACCAGCTTTTGGAAGCCGGTTTAATTAAGGATGCGGCGGATTTATATTATCTTCAAAAAGAACAGTTGGTTAAGTTAGAACGGTTTGGGGAAAAGTCTGCAGAGAATCTACTTAACTCCCTAGAAAAAAGTAAGGCCAATCCTTTAAACAGGCTGCTGGTTGCCCTGGGGATTCCCTTAATTGGTTCTAGGGGAGCCAACATCCTGGTGGAGCATTATCCAAGTTTGGAGGCCTTAATGGCAGCTACTGAAGAAGAACTTACTCAGATCGCGGAGATTGGGCCGAAGATGGCTTGGAGTATTGTGCATTTTTTCCAAAGGGAAGAAAACCGAAGGGTTATTGATAAGCTGGTTAAAGCCGGGGTCAATACCCGGGCTGAACAAAAGCCGGCGGCAGAAGACAGCTTTTTTACCGGCAAGAGGGTGGTCTTTACCGGCAGCTTAAAGCTCTTCACTCGGCAGGAAGCTAAACAGATTGTGGAAAGCCTGGGAGGCAAGACCAGCGATAGCGTCAGTAAAAAAACAGATTATGTGGTGGTTGGGGAGGATGCTGGCAGTAAGTATAAAAAAGCCTTAGAATTGCAGATACCTATCCTGACAGAAGAGGACTTTGCCCGGCTGATAAAAGAAAAAAGATAAGGATAAAGGGAGAAAGATTCTCCCTTTTTTAGTTTTGCTTTACTTAGAGGCAGGGGGAAGGTTTTCTTTGATTAAAAACATGATTGTTAAGTCCCAATTCCTGGAGTAATTGCAGAGCATCTTCAACTTGGGCTCCCAGGTCATCCAGGTGGTGGGCATCAGATCCGACTGTAAATATTTTAACCCCGGCCTGGGCCGCTAAAGCGATAATTTCCCGGGAGGGCAGGAAATCATCCATTCCCTTCCTTAAACTGGAGGTATTGATTTCTAAGCCGGAATTATTTTGGGCCATTTCCTCCAAAATCGGTTCCACAACATCTCGGTGGATAGTCAGAATTTCAGGCCCGTGAAATTTGATCCCATATCTTTTATAGATATCCAAGTGGGCGATACAGTCAAATAATTTGGTTTGTACTGCTTCCCGGAGGGTGGAAAAATAGTCTTTTTTGATTTGTTCCAGGCTGTGGCGGCCAAAATAAAGATGGCACTCTCTGTCCCAGGAAAGGTCGATATGGTCCAGGGTATGAATCCCTCCTAGAACGAAATCGAAGGGATAAGTAAGCAAGATGGTTTCGATTTCTTTTTCCAGGCCGGGAACATAACTTACTTCAATCCCGGTTTTTACTTTCAAATTATGGCCGGCAAATTCTTTTCTAGCAGCAAGTATTTCTTCCACATATTTATCCAACCAAATAAGGTCTCTAACCGGATGTTTTTTTCCATTAAGGAATACATAATTATCCAGATGTTCTCTTACTGGATCAATATCCAGGTGGGTGGTAAAACAAATTTCCCTTAATCCCAAATCAAGGGCTTTTTCACAGTAATCTCGAACTTGGAAGGGGGCTGCATCCGGGGAATAGTCAGGGTGGACGTGGTAATCAGTTTTGATTTTATTCCTAGTATTCATTGCTTAAAATTCGCTCCTTTAGGTTTTTATTATGGTATGATAGAAATAGCTGTCTAATTTTGTCTGGCCTGCCTTTTATTATAGGAGAAGAAAGCCTTAATAACAACGGCTGGAAAAGAATATTTTTATCTGCTTTGGGGAAGAAAGGAGAGAAGGATAGGGATGAATACGGAAGAAATAATGGGCCTGGCTTTAGAAATGGCTGGCCTGGATGAAATTCCTCCCGACTCCGGCATTCATGTACCCGGTAAGAATGTTAAGAGGGTTTTGCTGGGAATTGATATGGAAACCCCGGAACTGCTCTTGGCAAAACAGCTGAATTTTGATTTAGTAATCGGTCATCATCCGGCAGCCGGTCTTCCGGCAGTCTATTGGTGGCAGGTAATGGACAGGCAAATAGAGCTTATGGTCAAAGCCGGGGTGCCGATTAACCGGGCCCAAAGGGCCTTAAAGAGAAGACGGGAAATGGTGGAAAAGAGGAGTCATGTGGGAAATTATGATCGTTCTCTTTCGGCAGCTAAACTGCTTAATCTTCCTTACATGAATATCCACCAGCCCATAGATATTATTACTGAACAAAGGGTGGACGGCCATTTGCAGCAGCGTCTGAGTCAGAATCCCCGGGCCAAATTAGAGGATGTAGTCAATTGGCTGTTGGAGCTGCCTGAATATAAGAAGGCGGCTACAAAACCTAAAATTAGGGTGGGTGACAGGAACGATTATGCGGGGAAAGTAGTGGTTTCCATGGCGGGAGGAACCAATGGCGGAGGAGATGTGGCAAAGGCTTATTTCGAAGCGGGAGTAGGTTGTTTGGTTTTGATGCATATGGAGGATAGCGATTTGAAAGAAGTTAGAGAACATAATATGGGAAGCATTATTGTCGCCGGTCATATGGCCAGCGATTCCATTGGTCTTAACATCTTTGCTGAAAAGCTGCGGGAGAAGGGATTGGAGGTTGTAACAACGGCAGGGATAATTGAAAAATAGATAAAAAGGCTAAAATTAGGAGTTTTGCTAAAATATTGCGCTGATAGGAGGGATTGTTGTATAATTTGAATTAATTCTTTAGACTATTACTCAAAAGGAGGAGAATCAGGGTGAAAATTTCCATAAATGATGTTGAACATGTGGCTGATCTGGCCAGGTTGCATCTGGATGAGAAGGAAAAAGAACAGCTAGCCGGGCAATTGAGCAGTGTCTTGGATTATATAGATATGCTTAATGAGCTGGACACAAAGGATGTTCCTCCTACTACGCTGGCAGTGTTTATTGATAATGTATTCCGTTCTGATGAAGTGGGACAATCATTAACCAACGAGGTGGCACTGGCCAATGCTCCAGATAAGAAAGACGGTTTTTTCCGGGTTCCAACCATAATTTAGAACAGTTAAGGGGGTAAAAAATAGTGAAGCTGAACGAATTAACAGCTCACCGCCTGCATGAAATGTTGATTAACCGGGAAGTCAGTGCTCGGGACATTACGGAAGCAGTTTTTAACCGGATTGATGAAGTGGAAGATGAGCTTAAAGCCTATGTGCGGACAACTAAGGATCTGGCTTACCAACAAGCGGAGGAAGTTGATCAAAAAATACAGAGGGGGGAAAACATTCCTCCTTTGGCGGGAATCCCGATAGCATTAAAAGATAATATTTGCACGAAAGGTGTACATACTACCTGTTCTTCCAAAATGTTGGAAAACTTTATTCCTCCCTATGATGCTACGGTAGTGGAAAAGATAAAAGAAAATTCCGCTGTTATAGTAGGGAAGACAAATATGGATGAATTTGCCATGGGTTCATCCACTGAAACTTCGGCTTTTTATCCTACCAAAAACCCTTGGGATATCACTAGGGTTCCGGGTGGATCCAGTGGTGGTTCTGCTGCCGCAGTTGCTGCCGATGAAACCATTGTGGCCCTGGGTTCCGATACAGGAGGGTCCATTCGCCAGCCGGCAGCTTTTTGCGGGGTTGTAGGATTAAAACCTACTTATGGAGTTGTTTCCCGCTATGGGGTGGTTGCTTATGCTTCTTCCTTTGACCAGGTTGGGACAATTACCAAAGATGTGACTGATTGTGCTTTGCTTTTAAATGTTATTGCTGGTCATGATTCTAACGATACAACTTCTGTTAAGAGGGAAAAAGTAGATTATACTAAAGCTTTGATTGATAATGTGAAGGGGTTAAAAATAGGAGTACCTAAAGAGTATTTTGCGGAAGGGTTGGATCCGGAGGTTGAAAAAGCTGTCTTAGAAAGTGTTGAAGTGTTGAAAAGCATGGGAGCCCAATGTGAAGAAGTAAGTCTTCCCCATCTTAAATATGCCTTGCCTACTTATTGTATTATAGCTATGGCGGAAGCCAGTGCTAACATGGCCCGCTACGATGGGATCAGGTATGGCTATAGAACTCCTGAAGCTAGTGATCTCATAGAGCTTTATAAGAAAACTCGCAGTGAAGGCTTTGGAAACGAGGTTAAACGCCGAATCATGTTGGGTACCTATGCTTTAAGTACTGGGCATTACGATGCCTACTATTTAAAAGCGCAAAAAGTGAGAACCCTGATTAAGCAGGATTTTGAGGAAATCTTTAAAAAGGTTGACGTTCTTTTGGCTCCTGTTACTCCGGATGTGGCTTTTCGGTTGGGAGAAAAAGTTGATGATCCTTTAACGATGTATTTAACAGATTCCCTTACCGTTCCGGCAAATATTGCTGGTCTTCCGGCAATTTCTATTCCTTGTGGATTTAAGGAAGGTATGCCCATAGGATTGCAAATTTTAGCTAAACATTTTGCAGAGGCAACTCTTCTGCAGGTTGCTTATACCTTTGAACGAAATACTGATTTTCACCGGCGGAAACCTAATTATAAGGGTCAGGAAGGGGGGAAGAACTAGTGGATAGGGAAATTATTATCGGCTTAGAAACCCACGTGGAATTAAAAACTAAATCCAAAATATTCTGTTCTTGTAGTGCCCAATTTGGAGGAGAACCTAACACTAATACCTGTCCCAGATGTTTAGCAATGCCTGGGACGCTGCCTGTGCTTAATAAGCAGGCTGTGGAATTTGCCATGAAAGCTGCTTTAGCTTTAAATTGCGAGATCTTACCTTTTTGCGTCTTTGATCGGAAGAATTATTTCTATCCGGATTTGCCTAAGGGATTTCAAACTTCTCAGTATACTTATCCTTTGGCAAGAAATGGCTATATTGATATAAAAGTCAATGGAAAAACGAGACGGATTAGAATCAACCGGATTCATTTGGAAGACGATGCGGGAAAATCTATCCACGAAAAAAATTATTCTCTTGTTGACCTTAACCGGGCAGGAGTACCTTTGATTGAAATTGTAACAGAACCGGATATTCGTTCTCCTGAGGAAGCCCGGCTTTATTTAGAAAAATTAAAAGCTATTTTAGAGTATACTGAAGTTTCAGACTGCAGGATGGAGGAGGGCTCCCTTCGCTGTGACGCCAATATTTCCCTTCGTCCCTTCGGCAGTGATAAGCTGGGCACAAAAACAGAAATTAAAAATTTAAATTCTTTCCGGTCTGTACAGCGGGGATTGGAATATGAGGTCTGGCGGCAGAATCAGGCCTTGGACAACGGGGAGGAAATAGTTCAAGAAACCCTGCAGTGGGATGAAGATTTGGGAGTTACCGTTCCCATGAGAAGTAAGGAGGAAGCTCACGATTATAGGTATTTCCCGGAACCGGATTTAGTTCCCACTGTTATCACTGAAGAGTGGATTGAGGCTGTTCGGTCGACTATTCCTGAACTGCCGGACAGTAGATTTAAACGGTTTGTAGAGGAATATGGCCTGCCGGAATATGATGCGGAAGTTTTAACCGCCTCCAGGCCGGTAGCGGACTATTATGAAGCCTGTCTTAAATTCTGTCCTGATCCTAAAGCTGTTAGCAATTGGGTCATGGTAGATTTATTTGCTCTGCTTAAAGCTAATAATATGGAGTTGGCTGATTGTTTGATAAGTCCGGAAAATTTGGGGGAAATGATCAAATTGATTAAAGAAGGTACCATTAGCAGTAAAATTGCCAAGACCGTATTTGAAGAAATGTTTAAGACGGGTAAAACAGCTTCTACTATTGTTGAAGAAAAAGGGCTGGTTCAAATAAGTGACGAGGGTGAATTGCGGGCTCTGGTAGAACGGGTAGTAGCGGAAAGTCCTAAATCAGTAGAAGACTACAAAAATGGAAAGAAAAAAGCCCTTGGTTTCATGGTAGGACAGGTTATGAAGGAAACTAAGGGGAAAGCAAATCCTCAACTGGTAAATAAGTTATTACTAGAAATTCTGGATAATTAGCTTAAAAAATGAAGGACTTACTTTGTGTAAGTCCTTTCTTAATTGCTTTAATGCGAAATTCTTTTACTATTTGCCGAATAAAAGCCGATAAAAATCTAACAATACTAGTCAGATATAAATTAAATTAAATTAAACAAATTACTGGATGAATTTGCGATAATATAGTAAAATCTATGTGGTAATGCATTAATCTTATTTTTATGTTACTAGGTAAGAAAATTTTAAAATTTTATAAGGGATAGGGTGAAGTTAATGAAGAGAACTGTGGGTACTACAGTCAGAGGAATTAGAACTCCGGTTGTTAAAGCTGGAGACGATGTAGTAAAAATTGTGGTGGATTCTGTTTTAGAAGCAATGGAGGCGGAAAAATTTCATCTTAATGATAGGGATGTAATAGGAATTACAGAATCTTTGGTAGCCAGAAGCCAAGGGAATTTTGCTTCTCTTGATGATATTGCTTTTGATATAAATAGGAAATTTAAAGGTGACTTAGCCGTAGTCTTTCCCCTTTTGAGCAGGAATAGGTTTTCTATGATTCTCCAGGGAATAGCTAAAAGCGATAAAAAAATTTATCTCTTTTTGAATTATCCTTCTGACGAAGTAGGTAATTGTTTAATGGACGAAGATAAAATGGATGAGGCTGGTATTAATCCTTATTCTGATGTTATTAGCGAAAGGGAATACAGGGAAATTTTTGGAGAAAAGGTTGAACATCCTTTTACCGGAATTGACTACGTGCAGTTATATAGAGATATGATCGGGGATAAATTAGAGGTTTACTTTACTAATGACCCTAGAACAGCATTGAATTTCAGCAAAGAAGTTTTAGTTGCCAATGTTCATGCCAGATTTAGAACAAAGCGGATCTTGCAAAAAGCTGGAGCTGAGACAGTTTATGCTTTGGATGAAATTTTAACCGAACCAGTAAATGGCAGTGGATTTAATCCTGAATATGGTTTGCTTGGTTCTAATAAAGCTACTGAAACTACAATTAAGCTTTTCCCTCGAAACTGTAATGAAATTGTTCTGGAAGTTCAAAGGATTTTTCGAGAAAAGACGGGAAAACATGTGGAAGTGATGGTTTATGGAGACGGTGCTTTTAAGGATCCCGTGGGGAAAATTTGGGAATTGGCCGATCCAGTAGTTTCTCCTGGCTATACTCCAGGACTTAGGGGAACCCCTAACGAGCTGAAGCTGAAATATATTGCTGATTCTGAGCTTAGTGATCTGCCTTCTGAGGAGATGACGAAAGCAATGAAGAAAAGGATTAAGGAAAAAGGGGAAAATTTGTTTGGAGAAGCAGATTCTTTAGGAACTACTCCCAGGCAGCTTACCGATCTCTTGGGCAGCTTATGCGATTTAACCAGCGGCAGCGGGGATAAGGGCACACCTGTGGTGCTCATCCAAGGTTATTTTGATAATTATGCAACTGATTAAAAAAAGGAGAATCCTAGGACTCTCCTTTTTTTAATTCTAAAATCTGTTGACTTGTGCATTATTTAACATAAGCCAATTTTTTCTTTTGTTTTCAAGGTCTTTACTATATAATTTAATAAACAGCTAAATAAAGAAGGTAAGATAAAAATTAAGGGGGAGGGGCAAATGTATAAGATTGTAAGAAAGAAAGTTTTAGGCCCTTTAGTTACGCTAATGGAAATTGAAGCTCCTTACGTGGCCAGAAAAGCTGAACCTGGACAGTTCATTATTTTAAGAGTAAATGAATATGGAGAACGGATACCTTTGACTATAGCGGATTATGACCGGAAAAAGGGTACTGTAACCATAATTTTTCAGGAAGTAGGGAAAACCACAAAAATGCTGGCAAGTTTAGAGGAAGGCGATTTTATTTCCGACTTTGCTGGTCCTCTGGGAGTTCCTTCCCATTTTGAAGGAGTAAAGAAAGTAGCTGTAGTAGGGGGAGGTTTAGGTACTGCTATAGCCTATCCTCAGGCTAAAAAATTGCATAGTGCCGGTGTAGATGTTGATTCTATTATCGGATTTAGAAATAAAGACCTGATTATTTTAGAGCAGGAAATGAAGGAAGTAAGCAGCAGACTGTTTGTGACTACCGATGATGGTTCGAACGGTACTAGGGGTTTTGTTACTGATATTTTGAAAAAACTGATTGAAGAAGGCAACCAATATGATTTGGTTATTGCCATTGGCCCCCTAATTATGATGAAAATGGTAAGCCAATTAACTAAAGAATATGGAATAAAAACCGTGGTAAGTATGAACCCGATTATGATAGACGGTACAGGAATGTGCGGGGGATGCAGATTAACTGTTGGAGGTCAAACGAAATTTGCCTGTGTTGACGGGCCTGATTTCGACGGTCATGAAGTTGATTTTGATGAGGCAATAAGGCGGCAGAAAATGTATCAGGATCAGGAGAAGGAAGCCTTGGAAAGACATAACTGCAGGCTTGGGGGTGGGTTGAATGCCTAATATGTCCTTAACTAAAGTAAAAATGCCTGAACAGGAGCCAGGTGTTCGTAATAAAAATTTTGATGAGGTGGCCTTAGGGTATACGGAGGAAATGGCCAGAGAAGAAGCAGGAAGATGTCTTAGCTGTAAACACAGGCCTTGTGTCCAGGGCTGTCCGGTAAACGTGCAGATTCCCGATTTTATAAAATTAATAGAAGCAGGGAAATATGAGGAGGCTTACAAAAAGATCACGGAAACCAATAATTTGCCTGCAATTTGCGGCCGGGTTTGCCCCCAGGAAAACCAATGTGAAAAGCTGTGCGTACGGGATATTAAGGGCGAACCTGTGGCCATAGGTAGATTGGAACGCTTTGCTGCAGATTGGTATCTGGCAAACTGCGAGAGAAAACCGGAAGAGGTTCAAAAAAGAGGAAAAAAAGTTGCCGTAATCGGTTCCGGTCCGGCAGGGCTGACCTGTGCCGGAGATTTGGCTAAAATGGGCTATGATGTCACTGTTTTTGAGGCCTTCCACGTACCCGGCGGAGTTTTGATGTACGGAATTCCCGAATTCCGTCTTCCTAAAGAATTGGTGCAAAGGGAAATTGATGGTTTAAAACAGTATGGGGTAAAGATTGAAACTAATATGGTTATAGGCAAGGTTTTATCCTTGGACGAACTAAAGGAGGAAGGTTTTGAGGCTGTTTTTATCGGTACAGGGGCCGGTTTGCCCAACTTTATGGGAATCCCGGGGGAAAACCTCAATGGGGTATATTCAGCAAACGAGTTTTTGACCAGGATCAATTTAATGAAAGCCTATAAATTCCCTGAATATGATACTCCGAT
>DUMD01000056.1 GCA_012840065.1 Clostridia bacterium | reverse complement strand
GCTTCGGCCGGAAGAGTAATGTTTACATCTGTATTCAAATCATAATATTTTACAGTCCCGGTCATTTTCATTTGGTTATCAAGGGTTTCCTCTTCACCTGCTTCATTGGTAATGGTCATGGGAAAATCTATTGTGGCATCGAAAGTACATTGGCGGATGAAGAAAGTTTCCTTATCAACCCAGTAAGTGTAATCATATTTTTCAATATTAAAATCATCCATATCGATCGCTTCAGCTCCTGAAGCCTGGATAGCCTGCTTCATTTGTGGTTCTATCTGGGCTAATAACTTTTCCGGATCCACTTTGACGCTTACAACATAACAGGGTATATTGTCTACTGCTTCTTCCTTAAGCACTTCAATTTCTGCTTCTTTTAACAATTCTATTTGTTGGCTCATTTGATCCTGTTGGTTCCACATCATGTTGGCCAAATCTTCTGTTAGTTCCTGTTTCATCCAGGCGCCCAAGGCGTCTATGTACATATACATTGTATTATTCATAAAGTATAAACTGGTATTCATGGCCCCCTGTTGAGCAAAAAGTTGCTTCATCTCCTCTGGACCTTCCAAAACATTCATCTTCATATCCATAGAAATAAACATTGACTTTTTAGCTAAATCAACAGCACCGTTTCCGATTGTTTCGATACCGAAGGTTACATTTTCTCCTGAGCTGTTCATAGCCATTTCTTGGTTTATGTTGAGGTCCATCTTATAGGTTTTTGTTTCTGAGTAGGTTGTTATAATTTTTTCTGCAATTTCTTCAGGAGTAAGTTTTTCAGTACTGTTACCACCACAACCTGAAACTAATAGAGATACAATAAGCAAACAAACAATTATTAAACCCCAATGCTTTTTTTTCATGTTTTACCCTCCTTTTTGATAAATATTTAATTCTTTCCGGAAGAAGAAAAGTCCTGCCTTGGTATTCGCCCAATTCGGCTAAATTATTTAAATTTTTTTGGGCATTTTTAAGTCATGCTTTACGAAAAATATTAAAAAAAGTTGTTTACTTTTGAGGACAACTTCTTTTAGCCCAATTAGGCTGAAAATGGCGGTCTTTTTTTATTTCCTCTCTTAGCAGGTAATTAACTAGTATATCATATGGGTAATTTAAGAAAGCTGTGTCTGTTAGATAATGGAATTTATGGCAGGATTGAACTATACGCAGGTTGTTATTTTACTTTTGGAGAGATTTTTTTTTAGAATAGTGTTAAAATATGTTTAAAAGCAATTGACGTTCAAAGGAGATGATAGGATGGCGATCGCGAAAAAGGTGAAAGAAAATTTAAACAAATCATCGTGGATCCGGAAGATGTTTGAAGAAGGGGAAAGAATGAGAAAAGAGCTGGGGCCGGAACGTGTTTTTGATTTTACCCTTGGCAACCCTGCTTTTGAACCTCCGGAATTATTTAAGGAAAATCTTAGGAAAATAGCTGAACACCCTATTCCGGGAATGCATAAGTATATGAGCAATGCAGGTTATCCTGAAACCCGTAAGGCAATTGGCGATTATCTAAGCAAACAAACCGGCCTTAAGGTTACAGAAAACCATGTTGTGATGACCTGTGGAGCCGGTGGAGCTCTTAATGTTGTACTTAAAACTATCCTTGATCCCGGCGATGAGGTTATTGTTATAGCTCCTTATTTTGTTGAATATGGCTTTTATGTGGACAATCATCAGGGGAAACTAGTTGTGGTAGATAGCAAAGAAGATTTCCAAATTGATATTCAGGCTTTAGACCGGGCAATTAGTCAGAGGACAAAGGCTATTATTATTAATTCTCCTAATAATCCTACGGGAGTAATTTATCCCCGGGAGATTCTACAGGAATTAAATGAGTTATTGGAACGGAGATGTAAAGAATTAGGAAAAACAATCTATGTTATTTCTGATGAACCCTATGCCAAATTGGTTTATGATGGGGTAGAGGTACCGCCTGTTTTTAATTGTATTAAAAATAGTATACTTGTTACCTCTCATAGTAAAGATTTGGCTCTTCCCGGTGAGAGAATAGGTTATATTGCTATAAATCCTTTAATGGAAGAGGATGAAGAATTATTTGCCGGTTTTGTTTTTGCCAATAGGATTTTAGGTTTTGTTAATGCTCCTGCTTTAATGCAGAGATTAATTGCTCCTCTTCAGGGATTGGCTGCTGGGGTTGAAGAATACTGCAAAAGAAGGGATTTATTAGTTGACCACCTGCAATCCATCGGGTTTAAAGTGGTTAAACCCCAGGGTGCCTTTTATATTTTCCCTCAATCCCCCATTGCTGATGATGTGGAATTTATCCAGAGGGCTACAAAATACGGTATTTTACTTGTTCCTGGGAGCGGTTTTGGCAGGCCAGGTTACTTCCGTATTTCCTACTGTGTAGATGAAGATGTAATTAGGCGTTCCTTGCCTGCCTTTACTGAATTGGCAAAGGAATTTGGCTTATGTTAGCCAAAGACTAGGAAATAAGAGGAGGAAAACGGGTGATAAAAAAGGTTTGCTTTTTCCTGTTTTTACTGGCTATTTTTAGTTTAACCAGTGCCTGTGCAAAACCGGAAAACAAAGAAGAGTTAACTCCTTCTCAATCAGAAAATCAATTTAGTTTACCTGGGGTTTTTAAAGGAGAAGAAGCTAAAAATCGTGCAGAAACTAAAAAGGACATAATTAGGATTGAGGGGGATGATTATGAGTTCCAATTTAAGTTATTTAATGCAGACAGTATTGGGTTTACAACCTATTACCCTATTGATTCCGGTAGTGGTCTAACGGTTGAGGAAACCGATTCTGAGGAAGGCAGCGAAGTAATCTTCAAATCTGACTCTTTATATGACGGTCAAAAAAGGGATGATGTATATTTTTCAATTTTTATGTATCCTGAAAACATTAGTCTTGAGGAAGCAATTAATACGACTAAACAGAACTTGGCTGCGGATAATAGCCAGATTTTTCAGAGGGAAGATGAACAATACAGATATTATAAGTGGGCAATACATGAGTTTGATTATAAAACTAAGAAAAATGATATTCTTTATATCGGTACGGCAGCTTTTGGTCAAAAAGGGAATAGAATTGTTAAAGTATTATCCCATTTGCCGGAGGATTTGGTAGAGGGATTCATTCCCATTATGGATAAAATTCTTCAGGATATCCAATGGTATGAAAATGGATAAGGACAGCGATATTTTTCTCTGCTGTCCTTATTTTTTAGATTTTTGACACATAGGGATTGTCTTTGACTTAAAAACGCCAGGGATAATCAGCAGCT
>DUMD01000055.1 GCA_012840065.1 Clostridia bacterium | reverse complement strand
CAATACTTTTAATTGAACAAAATGCTCATATTGCTTTACAGATTGCTGATTATGGTTATGTTTTGGAAACCGGTCAAATTGTCTTATCTGGTACCGGTGAAGAATTGCTAAATAATCCGGAAGTTAGAAAAGCCTATTTGGGTAAGTAAAGAGGAGTTGATCGTTATGAATAGTTTTCTGGTAACAAAAGGAATTGAAAGAGCGGCTCACCGCTCTTTTTTTTATGCTATGGGTTATAGCGAAGAGGATTTGAAAAAACCTCTGGTGGGGGTAGTAAATGCTCAGAGCGAGATAATTCCTGGACATATTCATCTTGATAGGTTGGCCCAGGCTGCCAAATTAGGAATAGCTGCCGGAGGAGGTACTCCTATTGAGCTGCCCTGTTCGGGAATTTGTGATGGTATTGCTATGGGCCATAGGGGTATGCACTATCCTCTGGCTAGCAGAGAGTTAATTGCTGATACTGTTGAGAGTATGGCTGTTGCCCATGGGCTGGATGGATTGGTCCTTATTCCTAATTGTGACAAAATTGTTCCGGCAATGATTATGGCTGCTTTACGCTTAAATATTCCTGCTATTATTGTTAGCGGCGGTCCCATGTTAACCGGCAGATATCAGGGAAAGGTTGTTGATGTAACCTATGCGGATCAGGCTACTGGCTGGCTGGTAAAGGGGAGGATAACTCCTCAAGAACTGAGGGAGATAGAACACTCGGTTTGTCCCGGTTATGGCTCCTGTGCCGGAATGTTTACAGCCAATACGATGAATTGTTTAACTGAAGTTTTGGGTTTAGCCCTGCCGGGCAATGGTACTATACCTGCTTATTACGGTTCCCGGGTGGCTTTGGCTAAAGAGTCCGGCCTAAGAATAATGGAATTGATTAGAGATAATATTTGTCCTTTAGACCTTGTTAAATTGGAAAGTTTGCGGAATGCTATAGCTTTTGATTTGGCAGTAGGGGGATCTTCTAATACTGTTCTGCACCTGATGGCAATAGCCCATGAAGCGGAGTTGGCACTGGAGATCGAAGAGTTTGATCGGATTGGCAGAATTGTGCCTTATATCTGTAAACTTAGTCCGGCTGAGGGAGGATGCTATTTGGAAGATTTTCATCACGCTGGAGGAGTCTTGGGGGTTTTAAAACAATTAGCTCAAGGAGGTTACTTGGATACAAAACAGCAGACTGTAGCAGGTAAGAGTCTCGACCAATTAATTGCCGAAGTGGGTGAAATCAACGAGGAAATTATTAGGCCAGTTAATAATCCTTATCGGCAGGATGGTGGATTGGCTATTCTCCGGGGCAACTTGGCTCCCGATAGTGCAGTTGTAAAAACTGCTGCCGTTCCCAGGGAAATGTTTAGACATGAGGGGCCAGCCCGGGTTTTTGATTCGGAAGAAGAGGCGATAGAGGCTTTGCTGGCCGGAAGAATTAACCCTGGTGACGTGATGGTAATTAGATATGAGGGTCCTAAGGGGGGACCGGGAATGAGAGAAATGTTACAGATAACCTCAACCATTGTAGGGTTAGGTTTGGGAGAAAAGGTTGCTTTAATTACTGATGGCCGTTTCTCCGGAGCGACTCAGGGAGCTGCCATTGGCCATGTTTCTCCGGAGGCGGCAGAAGGAGGCCCTATTGCTTTAGTGAAAGAGGGAGACTTGATTTTCTATGATTTGGAAGAACGCTATTTGGAATTGAAGGTATCTCCCGAGGAATTAGCAAGAAGAAAGGAAAACTGGAAGCCTCTTCCCCCTAAAATAAAAAAAGGCTATCTGCCCAGATATGCCAGCTTAGTAACTTCTGCAGCTAAAGGTGCAATTTTGCTGGCAAAATAAATGGATGAGCTAGGTTTTCTTTATGATAGGAAACAAATGAGAAATAAGAATCTAGTAAAAGATTCTTTAAAAAAAGGAAAATTATGCTTGAGGTTAACTATAATCGGGTAGATATAAAAATAAGGAAAAGCCTTGCTGCTGATTAAAATCGAATAAAGTTTAAGCTATGAAAAAGTGTAAAAGCGGGTGAAAAACTTTTTTAAAATAACAACAAGTCTACAATTTAAATTCATTAATTAAATAAATATCGGTCAACGATGCCGGCTTTAATTCAGTAGATTAATTTAGTAGTGGCCAAGATTTTTCAAAATTAAGCTTATCTAGCTCCGAATTTGAATAATCTTGGCTTTTAGTTTATAGTCCGATTGGTAAATTTAGCTTGAAAAGCTAACGCGGGAGTTAGTGTTTGTATTAAAGTGAGAGGTGTTAGTGGATAGCATGATTAACGTAAAAAAACATTTAAAGATTATCTTTTTTGTTCTGTCGGTTTTAACCTGTATTGTTTTGACTTATTATTTTGCTTTTAGTGCCAGATTAGATCATGCTTATCTCCATTTATTTTATCTTCCTATTGTTTTAGCCGGATTGTGGTATCCTAAATGGGGGATGTGGACAGCTTTTTTATTAGCTAGTAATTTTTTAATTACCCATTTGCTGCTTAATTGTTCTCTTCTAAAGACTGATCTTTTTTGCTATGCTATGTTTTTATTTGCTGCTTGGGGATTGAGTTTTTTGCAAAAGTTTAATTTGGAGCAAAAAGCGGAAATTAATGATATTAATAAACTAATTGCTGTTAATCCTATTCCTACTTTGGTTATTAATAAAGACCATATAATTACCCATTTTAATCATGCTTGCGAGGTTTTAACTGGTTTATCGGCTAAAGATATGGTTGGTACTAATAACCAGTGGAAGTTTTTTTATCCAGAGCAGAGGCCGATATTGTCAGACCTGATAGTAGATAAGGCTTCTGAAGAAGTGATAAGCAAGTATTATGGCAATTCTTATCGAAAATGGCCTTTTGTGAAGGGAGGATATCATAGCGAGATTTTTGCCCCTTATGCAGGAGAAAAGGGATTATGGTTAAATATTACTTCTGCGCCTATAACAGACAGCAAGGGAGAAATAATCGGCGCAATAGAAACGATCATCGATGTAACAAAATATAAAGAACTGGAAGAACGAGAAAAGTTTTTAAATACCCGGGACAGATTAACTGGCCTGTACAATCGTGCTTTTTTTGAAGAAGAATTGAGAAGGTTGGATCAGCCGGAATATTTACCTTTAGGTATAATTGTTGGGGATGCTAATGGGCTAAAACTTTATAACGACACGTTTGGTCATGCTGAAGGGGATAAATATTTGAAATTGATTTCCGTAGTGTTAAAACAGGAATGCAAAAACGAAGGTCTTGTAGCCAGAGTGGGGGGAGACGAGTTTACAATTCTTTTACCTAATACAAATAGAGAGCGGATTATTGATATGATTACAAGAATAAAAAAACGTTTTCGGGATATGAAAGTTGAACCGATAAATCCCAGTATTTCCTTGGGCTTTGCTTTAAAAACCGAAGAAGATGAGAAGATAGAACAGGTTTATAAACAGGCGGAAGACAATATGTACAGCAATAAGGTTTTGGAGGGAAAAAGTTTTAGAAGCTCAATTATTGCTTCATTGAGAAAAATATTGGCAGAAAGGGCTAATGAAACGGAAGAACACTGCAATCGGATAAAGGAATTATCTGTTCAGTTGGGAAAAAGGCTGGGATTATATGACGACCAATTAAATCAGGTTGGTGTTTTGGCTCTTTTGCATGATATTGGTAAAGTTGCAATCCCAGATCAGATTTTAAATAAAGTAGGCAGCTTAACGAAGGAAGAATGGAAAATAATGAAAAAACACAGCGAAATAGGATATCGGATTGCCCTGTCTTCTCCGGAAATTGCCCCCATTGCTTATGGTATTCTGACTCATCACGAACGATGGGACGGGAGAGGATATCCCCTTGGTTTAAAAGGAAAAGAAATACCTTTAATTTCAAGGATAGTGGCTATTGCCGATGCTTATGATGCGATGATAAATCATCGCAGTTATCATAGAGCCTTGTCCAAAGAGGAAGCACTTAGAGAAATTAAGAGATGCGCAGGAAAACAATTTGATTTGGAAATGGTTAGTGTGTTTATAGAAATGATTACTAACCAAGAAATTGATAATAAAGGATGCAACATAAGAGATTGATAATTAGCAAGGTAAATTTATCAAAATAAGGAAAAAAGTAAAAAACTGCAAGATAATGGGGAAAACAATTTGTTAATTGGGAGTGTTTTGAAATGAGACAGCATTAATGGTTGATATGGTGGAAAGGTTATGATAAAATAAAAAGAAAAAAGCAACCTTCAGGGCAGGGTGAAATTCCCGACCGGCGGTGATGCTCTTTATTGAGTTAAGCCCGCGAGCCGCAAGGCAGATTTGGTGAGAATCCAAAGCCGACAGTATAGTCTGGATGGGAGAAGGTCAAGATAATTTATTAGTGTTTTTCTATGCTTACTTAATAAGCGGTTCCTGAAGGTGTCTTATTCGGAACCGCTTATTTTATTGCCCAAGATTGGTTGCTGCAAGAGGAGGAGAAAAGATGAGTAGTTATGAATTAAAGGTAGGAAAGAAGGCAAAACCAATCCAAAAAGTAGCGAAAATTGCAGTTTTAGCGGTTGTCGGTTTTGTATTGCAGATGTTTGAGTTTCCTATTCCAATTTTCCCAAGTTTTCTCCAATTGGATTTCAGTGACCTTCCGGCTATTATCGGTTCATTTGCCATGGGACCGGTGGCAGGGATTATTATTCAATTGGTGAAAAATCTGTTGCATTTGGTGTTTAAAAGTCAAACTGCTGGTGTAGGGGAACTGGCTAATTTTATTACCGGAGCTTCCTATGTGCTTTTTGCCGGTATTGTTTATCAGTTCAATAAAACTAAAAAAGGTGCAATTATTGCTATGATCGGTGGAAGCCTGTTTATGACTTTGGTGGTAAGTTTATGCGACTATTATTTCTTATTTCCTATGTTTGCTAAGGCTTTGAATTTCCCCTTGGATGCCATTGTTGGCATGGCTTCTGCTTTGAATCCTTATGTTGTAGATATGAAAACGGCAATTATTTATTCAGTGGTTCCTTTCAACCTCTTAAAGGGTGTTATTATTTCTCTGATTACCTTTGCTGTCTATAAACGGGTTTCGTCAATTCTACACTAGAATTTCTGTTATTATGGGGTTGTAGGTTAGGCTAACAGAGGGGTGGAACGGCTTATGGTTTCCCAGTTGTTTGTTAAATTGCCTAAAATAAGTCTGCATAATCATTTAGAGGGAGCAATCAGGCCGGAAACATTTTTCTCAATTGCTCGGCAAAAGGGAATAAACCTGCCTGCCGACACATTGGAAGATTTGCTTCCCTATATTCAGGTGACCGGAGAAGAACAAAATTTAGTAGATTTTTTAGCTAAAATTGACCGGGTAACTGATATAACCCAAACCGAGGATGTTCTGGCCAGAGTTGTTGAAGAGATTGTTGAAGATGCAGCTAAGCAAAATATTCGTTACCTAGAATTGAGAGGAGGTCCCCTGGTTCATGTAAGGGAAGGTCTTCGGCCTGAACAGGTATTAGAAGCAATTCTGTGGGGGCTGAAAGTAGGAGAACAAAAATATGGCGTGAAAGCCCGATTCATTGTTTGTGCCTTGAGAAGCGATGCCCCTGAGGACAATCTTAATCTAGCTAAAATAGCGGCTGAGTATAAAAAACAAGGGGTAGTGGGATTTGATCTGGCCGGTGATGAGGCTGGTTATCCTGCTAAACTTCATCAGCAGGCATTTAGGTTGGCAAAGGAAAAGGGTTTAAAAATAACTGTTCATGCAGGTGAAGCTGCAGGGCCGGAGAGTGTACGTTCTGCAATTATGGACTTGGGGGCAGAAAGGATAGGACATGGAATTAGATCGATAGAGGACCCTTCTTTGATAAAACTCATTATTGAGAGGGATATTGCTTTAGAGGTTTGTCCTACCAGTAATGTTCATACCAGGGCAGTATCATCATTGGAAAAACATCCCATTAAAAAACTTTACGAATTAGGCGTGCCGATTGTAATAGGTGACGATGATCCTCAAATATCAAATATTTCTTTAAGTGGTGAACTGAAATTATTAACCGAACGATTTGGCTTTTCCTTTCGCCAGGTCTGTGACCTTCAGCTTCAGGCTGTTAAATATTGTTTCCTGCCGGAAGAAGAAAAAGAAGATTTGCTTGCAAAAATGGAAAAAGAATTATCAGCTTTTGATTAATAGTTGATTGTACAGAAAAAGTCTTAGGTCTTTTTAGATCTAAGACTTTTTTATCTAGGGGTATTTGGATTATTTTTTAGCTAATAAGTTTTTACTGGTTTGCGAATTCCTTTTGGGATGATCTGGATAATGAGGGGGTTAGCTTGACTTTACAGGAAAGTTAAAATAAAATATTTTTAGTTTGTGAAAGTTTTATTTTTTTATTTGAAATGGAGAAGCGCAGGATGAAAAGACGATTTCATATTTTTATTCTTGCCGCCACCGTCTTTTTCCTATTAATTCCGCAGAGGGGTTTTGCACAAATGGAAATTGTCGGGGAGGCGGGTATACTTATTCAAGCAGATACAGGAAGAATTCTACTTGCTAAAAATGAGCATAAAAAAATGTATCCTGCGAGCACGACAAAAATATGGACGGCAATTAACGCTTTGGAACGGGGTAATCTTACTGATATTGTTACAGTAGGGAAAAATGCTACCCTTGTTGATGGTTCCAAAGTATATTTAAATGAAGGAGAACAGTATACCCTGGAAGAATTACTTTATGCTCTAATGTTAGAATCGGCCAATGATGCTGCGGTTGCCATTGCCGAACATATTGCAGGTTCTGTAGAGGAGTTTGCTAAATTATCTAACCAAAAGGCAGCCGAAATAGGTTGTCAAGAAACCCATTTTACTAATCCAAACGGTCTGCCTGATCCGGAACACTATACATCAGCTTATGATATGGCTTTAATGGCCCGCTATGCTATGCAAAATGAAGACTTCAGAAAAATAGTTTCTACCAAGTCCAAAATAATTTCTTATCCGGTAAAAGAGGATGAAAATCGGCCGCTACATAACGGTAACCGTCTTTTGAGGGAATATCCGGGGGCAGATGGGATAAAAACCGGTTATACTGTCGCTGCTGGTCAGTGTTTAGTTGGATCGGCTACCCGGGACGGGCAGCGTTTAATTGCAGTAGTATTTAAAAGTCAGGGTAAGAATATTTGGACAGACGTGACCGGCCTTTTAGACTATGGTTTTGCTAATTTTCAGATGGAATCTGTTATGAGCAAGGATAAACCGATTGCCGAATTACCGGTCAAATTTGGTGATTCTGTTCAGGCTATAGCTGAAAATGATTTTTCTTATCCGCTTTTAAAAGATGGTTCTGAACAGATAGAAACGGTTGTAAAATGGAATAATCCGGAACTAAAAGCTCCTTTAGAAAAAGGTGAGCCGATAGGTAAATTAATCTTTACCCTGAAGGGTGAAGAGATTGGTTCCGTTAATATAGTTGCCCAAAATGATGTGGAGAGAAGGTTGGTTACTTTTTGGTGGTTTTGGTTGGCTTTATTCGGGGTACTGTTTTTAGCGCTTTTTATTATCGGTAGAACTGTCCGGCGAATTAGGCGAAAAAAGGCCAGAAGGGCTGCTCTGCGAAGAAAATATATGTATTATAATTCTTATAATCCCTAAAAAACAGAAGTTTGAAAACTAATGTTTGAGCGAGGTTTGAGCGAGGGACGAAAAATGAAAATAGCCGTAATTGATGGAATGGGCGGCGGTATTGGAAGTCAAATTATTGCCAGCTTAAAAAAGGAGATTCAGGAAGACATAACTATTTTAGCTTTAGGTACAAATGCTATTGCCACCAACAATATGATTAAAGCAGGGGCAGAAAAGGGGGCCACCGGAGAGAATGCCATTAAAGTAACTGCAGCTGATGTTGACTTAATTATTGGGCCGTTAGGCATAATAATTCCTAATTCTATGTTAGGAGAGATTACACCGGCAATGGCAGAGTATATTTCAAATAGCCCGGCTTTAAAAATAGTTTTGCCGGTCAACCAATCTCATGTAGAGATTGCCGGTTATGAAAGTAAACCTCTTAACCAATTAATTAAAGCTGCTTTAAATCGGGTTAAAGAATTAGTAGTCCAAAAATAGAAGAGTTTGGAAGGATGGGTCACGAAGACCTTGGGAATCTGAGTTTCCTAGGTTTTTGTGGCCTTTTTTGTTTAAATATGTATGAGGAGGGAATTTGATGAAAAGTAAGAAATTGGTTCTTAGCGGGTTGTTTATAGCTTTAGGTGTGGTTTTGCCTTTGCCGCTTCATTTATTTGGTAGTATTGGCGGGAAGGTGTTGCTTCCCATGCATTAT
>DUMD01000054.1 GCA_012840065.1 Clostridia bacterium | reverse complement strand
TATATAGCCGCTTTCTATGTCGATAATTATATCTTCAATTACTCCTAAATTGTTTCCGCTTTCCGTAATAATAGTAGTCCCAATTACATTTATCTCTTCATCTGAAAATTTCTCTATTTCAGCCAAATCATTAGCATTTAATTCGGCATCGCTAGTTTCTACCGTAACTGCATCCTCGCCTATCTTATAAATGTTTTTAAAAGGTATAATTCTTGCACCTTTAAACCAACCTTTTTCCTCCGTAACAAGCGCTAATACCTTACTATTACGGGGGTCAAAAATTACATCCTGTATATTAGCAATCTGCTCGCCCTTATCTAAAGTAATAACCGGCAAGCCAATTAGCTCTCTTCCTTTCACCATGCTTTTATCCCCCTCGCTTCATATGTTATGCAAAAAATGCAGGAAATACCAACCTACTGACTAATTGAAGAGTAGCAGTTCCTTGAAATAAATTAATAATTTCTTCCCTATAAAAATAAACTACTAAAATAAGAGTTAAAAAAAGAATTAAAAGTAATAATTGCCAAGTGGAGCCGGCTTTATTACCTCTTAATCTAGCCATAAATCCACCTCCTCTAGAGGATATTGTGTCCATTTCCGAGTTATTTTATCCTTTTAATAGAAGAAAGCAGGGAGATTCCCTGCTTTCTTCTATTAAAAGGATATCTTTTTTTTTATAGTTCCGCCACCAACAACTACATCACCATTGTAAAAAACAACAGCTTGGCCTGGAGTAATTGCTCTTACAGGATTTTTAAAATAGACCCTCACCCTGTTATCCGGAAGAGGATAAATTTCTGCCTCTTCTTCTTTAGCCCCATAGCGTATTTTAGCTGTTACTTCCATAGGACGTTCTAATTTATCAAAAGGAATATAATTAGTTTTTTCTGCCACAAGTCCTAATCCATAAACAGAGGTGTTAGAACCAACCACAATTGCATTTCTTTCCGGATCAATCTCTGTCACATATACCGGTTGAGGATTTGCAAGCCCTAATCCTTTTCTCTGTCCAATAGTGTAAAAAGGTATTCCCTCATGAAAACCAAGAATTTTACCCTTTTCATCGATAATCGGACCAGGTATAATTTTATCTGGTATTCTTTCTCTCAAAAATCTTTTGTAGTCATTATCTGTTATAAAACAAATTTCCTGACTATCTGGTTTGTTAGCAACTAAAAGGCCTAATTCTTGAGCAAGTTTTCGGGTTTCTGTTTTTTTATATTCGCCTAAAGGAAAAATAATGTGTTTTAATTGTTCCTGAGTCAGGCCGTATAAAGAATAGCTCTGGTCTTTTAATGGATCATCAGCTTTTTTTAAAAGATAGCGCTGGATTTTTTCATCATAAACCACCTTCGCATAGTGACCAGTTGCTATATAATCAGCATCCAATTGCAAAGCCCGATCTAATAAGGCAGAAAATTTAATTTTGTGATTACAAACTATACAGGGATTAGGTGTCCGTCCACAAGCATATTCCTCGCAGAAATATTCAATAACTTCTTTTTCAAAAATATCACGCAAGTTGATGACATAATAAGGAATACCTAATTTATTTGCTACTCTCCGGGCATCTTCAACTGCACTTAAAGAGCAGCAGGATTTGGGCTCCCTTTCTTTCATTTCCTTTGTAACAGGCCAAATTTCCATGGTAACTCCAATTACATCATAGCCTTTCTGTTTTAAGAGAGCAGCAGTTAATGAACTGTCAACCCCACCGCTCATTGCTACCACGACTCTTTTTTTGGTTTTCAATAGCAGTTCACCTACTTTGTTGGGTTTTGTTGTTGTTTATAGTTCTCGATGGCTTTATGCAAAGCATCAGCTGCTAAATTCGAACAGTGCATTTTTACAGGAGGAAGACCATCTAAAGCTTCAGCAACTGCTTTATTGGTTATTTTTAATGCTTCATCAATGGTCTTGCCTTTTACCATCTCTGTCACCATACTGCTGGTAGCGATTGCAGCAGCACAGCCAAAGGTTTTAAATTTTACATCAGTTATTCTATCATCCTCTACTTTTATGCTAATGCGCATAATATCACCACAGGTAGGATTACCGACTTCTCCTACGCCATCAGCGTCTAAAATTTCTCCCACGTTCCTTGGATTCATAAAATGATCCATAACCTTTTCACTATACATAATTTAAACTCCTTTCCCCTCTCTATTTTACTAAAGGCGACATACTTCTTAATTTCTCTATTACTTTTGGTAATTGCTCAATCACGTAATCAATATCTTCCTCCGTATTATCCATTCCCAAAGAAAATCTTAAAGAACCATGAGCTACCTCATGAGGTAATCCAATCGCTAGCAAAACATGGGAAGGATCAAGAGAACCCGAAGTACATGCTGAACCGCTGGAAGCAGCTATTCCAAGTATATCTAAATTCAGTAAAAGAGATTCTCCTTCGATAAAACGGAAACAAAAACTTGCATTGCCTGGCAGTCTTTGCTCAGGATGTCCATTATAAATGGTATGTTCAATATTATCCATTACTCCTTTTACCAATTTGTCTCTCAGACTTTTAAGATGTTTAGCCCGTTCCGGCAACTCTTCCCTAGCCAGCTTAGCAGCAGCTCCTAGACCAACTATTCCAGGAACGTTCTCAGTACCAGCACGGTAATTAAGTTCATGGGCTCCACCATGGATAATAGGTTTAATTTTAACACCTTTTCTTACATATAAAGCCCCTACACCCTTAGGACCATATATTTTATGCGAAGACAAGGATAACATATCAATATTTAGTTCATTAACATCAATGGGTACATTGCCTACAGATTGAACCCCATCTACATGAAAATATATTCCCTTTTCTTTAGCAATTTGTCCAATTTCTTTGATCGGCTGAATTGTTCCTATCTCATTATTGCTATGCATAATACTAATTAAAAAAGTATCATCTCTGATCGCTTCTTTAACTGCCTCCGGTGATACCAAACCGTATTTATCCACAGGAAGATAAGTAACTTCGTAACCATTTTTTTCTAAATATTCAGCAGTGTGTAATACCGCATGATGTTCAATCTGGCTCGTAATAAGATGTTTCCCTTTTGAAGCTAAAGCACTTCCAATTAAAGCCAGGTTATCTGCCTCAGTTCCCCCGGAAGTAAAAATTATTTCCTCAAATTTAGCTCCAATAAGTTTTGCTACTTCTTCCCGGGCCTCATCAATTGCCTTTCTTGCTTCCCGCCCAAACCAATGAATACTGGATGGATTTCCGAAATTCTCACTTAAAAAAGGAAGCATTTTTTCCTTAACCTGAGGATGAACGGGAGTTGTAGCCGCATGATCCAGGTATATCCTTCTCATAAAAATAAATCCCTCCTTATACCGATAAATTAAGAAAGATCACATTGGATATTTACTAATTAATCATCTTTCCCTTTGCCTTATCACACATATCCTGAAGAGTAATACTATCTAAAACGCCTTCCAAACTTTCCTTTACTTCTTTCCAAATCAACCTTGTAACACATTTATCCGCATTTCTACAGTCTGTTTCTTCGGTAATTACACATTCAGTAGGTGCAATTGGACCTTCTAAAATTCGAATAATATCTCCTATCCTTATATCTTTAGGGTCTTTTGTCAACTGATATCCTCCCTGTGCTCCCCTGCTGCTTTTAATTAATCCGGCATTCCTCAAACTGACAAGTAATTGTTCTAGATAACTTTCAGATATTCCTTGTTTTTCAGCTATGCTTTTTAGCGTTATCGGCCCTTTCCCGTATTTAGAGGCTAGCTCATACATTGCCCTAACCCCATATCTACTGCGCGTTGATAGCTTCATAACCTCACTTCCTTTAATTCCGAGTAATTCGATTGGATTTTATGGTTTTAGTTTAACACTAAAGAGACTTGTTGTCAAGCAATTAATTTAATTAAAGCTAGTATATCCCCAAAAATTATAATCTAAAACAAAATCCAACTAAAAAACGCAAATTTATAGGAGAAAGATAGGACCAGCTATCTTTCTCCTTTTAGTATTTTTACTCAAAAAACTAATTTTTATCTCTAGTTTGATCTAAAAACTGTTTAATTCTTACTTCTAAACCATTATTGGAAGGATTATAATAACGAACCCCCTTTAACTCGTCAGGCAAATATTGCTGTGGTATAAAGTTTCCCGGATAATCATGGGGATATTTATAATCTTTCCCATATCCGAACTTGATTGCCCCGGAATAATGATTATCTCTTAAATGATTGGGCACCTGACCGGTCGGTTTAGTTTTTAAATCTTTCAAAGCATTATCTATACCTAAATAAGCAGAATTTGATTTTGGAGAACAAGCAACTAATAAAGCAGCATGGGCCAAGATTATCCTCGACTCAGGAAAACCAATCATTTTAACAGCCTGCGCTGCAGATACGGCTACTTGAAGAGCAGTTGGATAAGCTAATCCAACATCTTCACTGGCAGCAATAATTATCCTTCTAGCAATAAACTCTGGTTCTTCGCCGGCATCTATCATTCTAGCTAAATAGTGTAACGTGGCATCAGGATCGCTACCCCTCATACTTTTTATAAAAGCTGAAGCAACATCATAATGATTATCTCCTGATTTATCATAAATTACTGCTCTT
>DUMD01000053.1 GCA_012840065.1 Clostridia bacterium | reverse complement strand
TGTCGGCAGCTTTATCTTGAGGTTTGACATCCCTACAGGTTGCCCAGCACGATCCATTATTATGGCACCTGTATCAACTACATCCACATTAGGATTGTTTTCCAAAAAATTAACTTGTTTTTCAATTCTTTCTGGATGCATAATGTCATCTGCATCCATTCTAGCTAAATATTTACCAGAAGCTAATTGAGCAATCTGGTTTAGTCGTGCCACTAAACCAAGATTTTTTCCATCATTTATTACTCGTACACGTGAATCTTTTATAGCCAATGCTTTTTCCAATGAGTCATCAGTAGAACCATCATTTACAAGAAGAAGTTCCCAATTAGTGTATGTCTGAGCAAAGACTGATTTGATAGCATCCTCAAAAGCAGGACCTGGATTATAAAAAGGAATGGCTATAGTAACCAATTTGTTCATAATAAGTTATCACCTTCCATTGCTAATTGCTTATTTACCTCGTTCAGTTTGCTAATTCTAAATAGCTAGTAAAATTAGGTAAGCATATCTAAATATGCAGAATTTATAATCCCTAACACAACAGAAATAAAGACTACACACTATAATTTCTTGTTCAAATTAAAAACCAGCGCCCCTAAAGCCAACCAAAACATTCTCGCATTATTAAGAGAAATACCTACCGAACCAAGCAAGAATATAATGATAATATCTCTTAGGATAATATTTTCTTTATCAATATTGCACATTCTATTAAATGTACTTTTAGCGATCATAAAAAATACATGCACAAACAATAATGTTGCCAGGACAATACCCCATTCAGTATATAACTGCAGGAAAGTATTATGAGCTATAACCCCTACTCCATACAATTTCTTAGCCAAACCTACATAAGTACCTATACCTATCCCCAATACCGGTGATAGTTTTAATAGATCAATTGATATCCCCCATGCAATATCACGGTCAGAACCACCTTCAGATATCGCTTTGCTGAAATCTAAAAAGAGAAATTCAATTCTCGAAAAGGCAGGTATATTTTGAGAAATATATACACTTAAAAAAGTTAAGCCACTTATCAAATAAGGCACTAATAAAAACAAAGCAACAAAAGAAACCATACAAATCGCCAGCGATGTTAATCTTAACGCCGGCCTTCTTAAAAGTTCCTCCATTGCTACAAAAATTAAATAACATAGTAATGCAATAAAACCTGTCTTTGACCCAGAAGCTAAAACCGAAAGTAAAAAAGCAATTATAATTATTATCTTTTTAAATCTATTTAGAAAAACATTTCGCAGAAAATATGCCAATGCAGTTATTTGTAGAATTGAAAAATAGTTTGGGTCATTCATTAAACCCTTTAGCCTGACATTACCGTAAAATAATATTTTTGAAAATAATGTTATATTCAAAAAGTCAAAAAGAACTCCTATTATTCCAATAAATAGAGCAAAGAAAGAATAATATTTTAATGTGAAATCTGTTAATCTTAATCTTGACATATTATACCCTACAACAAAATACAAAAAAACTGTTATTATTTTAATAAAATCACTAAATACCTTACGATAATCTGCCACGTAATTAAATCTAACAGGAACATAAGACACAGCAACAAAGGTAACAATAAATGAAACAACTAAAAAAAAGAAAAAATATTTAAAAGGCAAAAACAATTTATATTTAAAAATAAAGCAAATCAATACAATTACGCAAAAAAAATCGCTTAAGGAAATATTAACACCAAACATTACTCTTGCTTGATGTAATAGAATAGACATGGCTGCTATACAAAAAATAAATATATTGCCCAATTTTTCATCTTTTAACTCAACCCCTGCACTATTTATCAATTTTAAATTCACCATCCTCAATGCAAAAATCCAAAAATTAGCATTTAATTATTTTAAAATAATTGCTTGTCAATAGTTATTAACATGAAAATGCTGACAATAAAAGTTCACAATAAATCATATATAATCCCTATAAATCTCCTCCATATACCTCATTACATTTTCTAACGAATATTTCTTTATCATTTCCAAATTTGCACGGCCAAATTTTGTTCTTAATTCTTCCAAATTATATAGCTTCTCAATCGCCCCAGCAAAACCATCTACATCATCTAACGCAACAACAAATCCGTTTTCTCCATTCACAACTAAATCACGGTTTCCTCTACAATCTGTAACCACAAGGGGTAATCCGGTTGCCATTGCTTCCATAACATTAACAGGCAACCCTTCTTGTCTAGAAGCCGAAACAGCAATATCAGCAAGGGTCATAAGATTTGGAACATCTCTTCGATACCCAAGAAAATGAACATAATTTTCTAATTTTAAATTTTTAACTTGTTGTTTATATTCTTCAATTAATTTCCCATCCCCAACAAGTAAAAGTTTTACGTTAGGGATTTTATTTTTTAATATATCAACTACCTTAATCAGTAAATCCTGATGTTTTCTATAACTCATTTCCGCAACATAAATCAAGATAAAATCATCATCACTATAACCATATTGCTTTCTCAACTCTTTTTTCTTCTCTAATGTTTGCGGGACAAATTTATTTAAATCAACCCCTACCCCTGGTACCTTCTTTACAGAACGTGCTTTAAGTTTATTTACTGCTAATTCATAATCCTCATCATTTATAGTAATCAAACAATCAGTATATTTTGACAACCACTTTTCAATTGGATAATACAATAACCAATTTATTAGTGGAGCACCTTTAAAAAAGTGAAAACCATGGGCGGTGTAAATGACTTTTGTCCCTTTTCCTCTTATTTTTTTTGCAACCAATCGAGTTAATACCCCACCTATAGGTGAATGACAGTGTACAAACTTATATCTATTATCAAAGATTATTTTTTTTAGTTTTTTATAAGCCCTATAATTGGACCGTAGATTTAATATATTTCTAGAAAATTCTACATTATAATAAACAACATTATTTTCAGCAAGTTCTTTTTTAAATTCCGAAATTCTTTCCGCAGAAATTGTATTACCAAATTTAAAATTTGCAGCAACGTGAACTTCACATCCCATATTTTGAAGTATTTTTATATTAGGCATATTAAATTGCTCTATCATAGAAGCTACCGACGCTACAATTAACACTCTCTTCACTTTCATCATTACACCTCAAACTTTAATTTTCTGTGTATTCAATCGACTGTCTAAAATTTCTCACCCTATATTCAGTTTTGTATTCACTCATACTCTTTTCATATACCAAATTACCAAACACCTTATTAATAAACCCAAT
>DUMD01000052.1 GCA_012840065.1 Clostridia bacterium | reverse complement strand
TCAATACCGTACTGAGCTATTAAGTCAGCCCTCTGGTCTAAGGAAGTAATCATTGGCGGTTCAGACTGGGGAGCAATAATTTTTAGCGGATGAGGGTAAAATGTAAAAACCAGGCTAGATAAACCTCTATTTTCTGATTCATCCTTTAAAATTTTAATTAGTTTTTGATGCCCTAAATGAACCCCATCAAATGATCCTAAAGCAACGGCTGTTTCCATATTCGTTTTTGGATACATGTCAATTCCTCTAATTATCTTCATCCGTTAATCGCTCCTTTAGCAAAAACTTTTATAGGTTTTAGAGCTGATTTATAGCCATATTTCCTAACCCGTGGTTGCTTTTTTAAATTGTTAAAATCAAACTCGTATTTATAAATACCTAGAAACTTTCCTTCTTCCGTATATAATTTAACCTCCTCAGTAGAAGGTTTGTTGTCTAGATTTTCTAGTACAGAAGGAAAAACCAAATCAGGGCTGAACAACCAATTTCCGGATTCCACAATAGGCAATGCTTCATTCTTAACCAGAACAACTGGTAAATTTGATAAAGCATCTTCAACACTAGTAATAACATTAAAAATTTTTCCTTGTTCATTTGCTTTTGTTAACTCCTCTAAAGTATAAGCATTTTCCAAATGAAAATTACCAACCCTTGTCCTAACTAAAAAAGCCATATAAGAACAACTCCCTAAATATCGACCTATGTCAGAACATAAAGTTCTGATATAGGTCCCTTTCGAACAACTTACTCTAAAACGAATATAAGGGAGATATTTACCTGTTAACCTATCAATCTTAATTCCATAATTTAAAAGAGTTAACTGTTTTATTGTAATAAGGCGAGATTGACGTTCAATTATTGTTCCTTTTCTGGCTAACTCATAAAGCTTTTTCCCATTTACTTTTATAGCGGAAGTCATAGGAGGAACCTGGGCGATTTTCCCAGTAAAATTAGCAAAAGCATTTTCTATTATGTGTTCATCAAGTTTAGGAGCATTAGCTAAATTTGTTATTTTTCCTAAACTATCCATAGTATCTGTCTCTACCCCTAAAATCATCTCAGCAATATATTCCTTATCATTCCTCATCAAAATATTGCTTAGTTTTGTAGCTCCTCCCAAACATATTGGCAAAACCCCTGCCGCTGCAGGATCTAAAGTACCAGTATGACCTACTTTTTTTTCATCTAATAAATCTCTGAGATATTTAACAACATCATGGGAACTCATTCCTGGGGGTTTTAAAACATTAATAATTCCATCCATCTTATCTAATCCACCTTACTAAACTTAGTTTAATCAAACAATTTTCTTGCTTTATTTAGAACAAGTTCCTGTGCCTGCTGAAGAGTCGTCGATTTTAAACTACACCCTGAAGCCCTGGGATGTCCTCCTCCACCAAATTCCAGTGCTAATTTAGCCACATCTACATCCTCTCTAGATCTAAAGCTAACTTTTACCACACCATCTTCAACTTGCTTAAAGAGAATAGCAAGTTTAACTCCCTCTATATTTCGGGCTAAGTTTACGATACTTTCTGTTTGTTCGCTGTCAATTCCCAAATTTCTAATTGTGTTGAGATCAATCACAAGCCAGGCAAGCCTACCTTCTTTTTCTAAAA
The DNA here is from genome assembly GCA_012840065.1 of Clostridia bacterium. Lineage (GTDB taxonomy): Bacteria > Bacillota > DUMD01 > DUMD01 > DUMD01 > DUMD01. The sequence continues at coordinate 2,897 of DUMD01000052.1, read as the reverse complement.
CTAAAGTGTTCAACGTTTTACCTAACAACAAAACCTCTTGATAAGATTTAGTCTCATATACATTGGTGATAATTTTTCTATATTCTCCACCTAAGTTTATCAATTTTATTGCTAATTCGAAAGTATCAGTTGTAGTATTACTAAAACGAAAACATCCTGTATCCGTAATTAAACCAGTTAACAAACAAGTAGCAACATCCCGACTAATTTCTTGATCAAGTTCAACAATCAATGAATATATTAATTCACATACTGAAGCTGCCTCTGAATTAACTAATTGAAAATCACCAAAGTTTGTGTTGCTGATATGGTGATCTAAATTAAAAATTAATTGCCGATTAGAATCGATTTGCTTCGTCCAACCGCCAACTCGCTCTAAATCACTGCTATCTATGATAATAATCTGTCGTTTATTAAAATCAGAAATTTCTTCAACCGAAGATTTTATTTCAGTTACAGAAGGTAAAAATTTATACATATTGGGTATGGGATCTAGAACTAACCATTCTACATCCTTATTAAGCTTCCTTAATGTTAATCCTAAGGCAAGAATTGCCCCTATCCCATCACCGTCAGGAGATAAATGGGTAGTTAAAAGGAAGCTATTATAATTCATTAATCTGTTTTTTATATTTATAAGAGAATCTCTAATTTTCTTTTCCGCTTTCATCTTGCTTCTTTACCTGCTCCAATAAAGAATTTATTTTTGCCCCATACTCCAATGAATTGTCTATTTTAAAAAGCAACTCGGGGGTATGACGAAGCCTAATTCTTTTACCTATCTCAGTCCGAATAAATCCGGTACCATTTCTTAATACATTTAAAGTATTCTTTTTTTCTTCTTCATCCCCCATAACACTAACAAATATTTTAGCATTTCTAAGATCTGCAGATAATTCCACGTCTGTAACAGTTACAAATCCTACCCTTGGATCTTTAAATTGATTAAAAATGATATCACTTACTTCTTTTTTTAATAGAGATCTGACCCTTTCCACTCTTTGTTTGCTCAATTGCTATGTACCCCCTTGTCTGTTAGACTGAACCTGGTTTCTTATAAACAGAAACCATTTCTTCATAGGAAATAGCAATAAATTAACCTATCGTTACAAATTTTTAACCTTTTATTTTTGTCTTGCCACAACTTCCTCAACATAAGCTTCAATTATATCTCCTTCTTTCAGATCATTAAAACGTTCTATATTCATACCGCATTCAAACCCACTTAGAACCTCTTTTACATCATCTTTAAAGCGTTTTAAAGATTCTAGACGACCTTCATAAATAACTTTATTATCCCGGATAACCCTAATCTTAGCATTTCTTGTAACTTTTCCGTCAAGGACATAGCAACCCGCAATTGTACCAACTTTAGAAACCTTAAAGATTTCCCTAACCTCAGCCCTTCCAATAACTACTTCTCTATATTCAGGTTCCAAAAGACCTATTATTGCTTTCTTAATATCATCAATAACCTCGTAAATAATTCGGTAAGTTCTAATATCAACATTTTCCTTCTTCGCAAAATTACGAGCATTATTATCAGGACGGACATTAAAGCCTATAATTATTGCATTCGATGCACTGGCTAACAATACATCGTTCTCGGAAATACCTCCGACCCCACTATGAATAACATTTACTTTTACCTCATTGGTAGTAAGCTGTTCAACGGATTGGCGTAGAGCTTCGGCACTGCCTTGAACATCAGCCTTGATAATAATATTCAATTCTTTTACTTCTCCAGCTTGAATTTGTTTAAATAAATCATCAAGACTTACTTTTGGCTTACGCTGTAGTTCGGCATTACGTTTTTCAAGTTTTCTTTTTTCTGCTATCTGGCGAGCAATTTTTTCATCTTTAAATACCTGGAGTACATCACCAGCTTGAGGAACATCTGTTAATCCTAAAACTTCTACAGGAGTTGAAGGTCCAGCTTCTTTTATTTGTTGACCTTTATCATTATTCATAGCCCTAACTTTACCTGAAATATGGCCGGCAACAATAGGATCACCAACTTTTAAAGTACCTTCCTGAACTAATACAGTTGCAACCGGGCCTCTTCCTTTATCCAGTTTTGCCTCGATAACTACTCCTTTTGCAGGTTTTTGAGGATTAGCTTTCAACTCAAGCATCTCTGCTACAAGTAAAATCATTTCTAATAAATTATCCAAACCAGTTTTTTGAGTAGCCGAAACAGGCACACAAATTGTATCTCCACCCCATTCCTCAGGGATCAATCCATATTCAGTTAATTCTTGTTTTACCCGTTCAGGATTTGCTGTTGGTTTATCAATTTTATTGATTGCCACAATAATCGGCACCTTAGCTGCTTTAGCATGGTTTATAGCTTCCACTGTTTGGGGCATAACACCATCATCAGCCGCGACAACCAATACAGCAATATCGGTAACTTGTGCTCCCCGAGCTCTCATTGCTGTAAAAGCTTCATGGCCCGGTGTATCTAAAAAGACAATTTTTTTACCATTTACATTAACTTGATAAGCACCTATATGTTGGGTTATTCCTCCAGCTTCCTTTGCTGTAACATTGGTTTTTCGAATAGCATCCAACAAGGATGTTTTTCCATGGTCAACATGCCCCATTACAGTAACAACACATGCTCTTGGTTTAAGATTTTGAGGATCATCCTCTTCTTCAGTTACATCAAGGTTTTCTTCTTCAAAACTTTGTTCTAGATCCAACTCATAACCATATTTCTTTGCTAAGACATCCATGGCATCAAAATCAATTTCTTGTGTTAAAGATGCCATTATTCCTAATCCCATCAAGTCCTTAATTAGCTCAGTCCCCTGTTTATCGAATCTTTTCGCCAACTCTTGGACAGTCATCCGTTCTTTTACACTGATAACTGGCTTGGAAGCTTCTGTTTTCAT
>DUMD01000051.1 GCA_012840065.1 Clostridia bacterium | reverse complement strand
TTCATTAGACCTAGGACTTCTTCACTGGGTCTTTTCCAATTTTCAGTGGAAAAAGCAAAAACCGTTAAAATATCTACCGGAAGTTTTGCACAAAATTCAACTATTCTTTTTAAAGCTTTAATACCAGCCCTATGTCCAAATAATCTTGGTTTATTTCGCTGTATAGCCCAACGCCCGTTCCCATCCATAATAATAGCAATATGAGAAGGATAAATTAAATCTCCAGCATTTTGTAGTTTGGAAGAAGATACTTTATTTAATGTTTTTTTCATTATTTCGTTTTTTACCATCTAGGATCACCTCATAATTTCAACATTTATAAACGAACCCCCTCAAACTGAGGGGGTTCGTTTGATTAAATCTACATTCATCAAACTTCAACTATAGCAAGTGTAATTCAAGCTAAGATTTGTTCATGAGCCACAACCAAAACTATTTCACCATTATTTCCCGTCCGTTGAGCTATTACCCGTTCCTCTTCACCGATGTAATCTTTTTTTACTGGACTAGTATGTACTAACTCAATTGGGCATTCCGATACACTTTTTAATAAACTCAATGCCTCATCAAGAGGATAGGTAATGACACAGGGTAGAGGTTTCATCGTTAAACCTCCATTATTTCTTTTTCTTTAGCTATTTGAATTTTTTCAACTTCTTTAATATATTTATCAGTTAATTTTTGAATTTCATCCTGATGACGTTTGCTGTCATCTTCAGAAATTTCACCGTTTTTCTCCATATTTTTCAAACGTTCATTTGCATCCCGTCGAATATTACGAATAGCTACTTTAGCCTCTTCAGCCATTTTCTTTACTGCTTTAACTAGTTCTTTTCTTCTTTCCTCTGTCAATTGAGGTATATTTAACCGAATAACTGATCCATCATTTGTAGGAGTTAAACCCAAATTAGACTTTAAAATAGCTTTTTCTATATGAGATAAAACATTTTTATCCCACGGCTGAATAACTAACATTCTTGGATCAGGTACTGATATGTTTGCTAAATGGTTAATGGGAGTGGGGGTACCATAATAATCAACCATTATCCTATCAAGCAATGCAGGAGTAGCCCTCCCTGCTCTTAGAGAAGCATATTCTCTGCGCAAATTCTCTTCCGCCTTTAGCATTCTTTCCTCCGCATCCTTAAATAGTTCATTAGGCACTTTTAGTTCCCTCCCTTTACAAAAGTTCCTATTTTTTGACCTAATATAGCTTTTCTAATATTATTTATATCAGAAAGCCCAAACACTATAATCGGAATTTTATTATCCATACAAAGAGATACAGCTGTCGAATCCATTACTTCTAACCCTTTATTAAGAACCTCGATATAATTAAGTTCCAAGAATTTTTTCGCCCCAGGATTTTTTACTGGATCAGAATCATAGACTCCATCAACCTTCTTTGCCATTAAAATAGCCTCAGCTCCTATTTCAGCAGCCCGAAGTGCAGCAGTCGTATCGGTAGAAAAATATGGGTTACCAGTTCCTGCAGCAAAAATTACAACCCTACCTTTTTCTAAATGGCGGATTGCCCTCCTACGAATATAGGGCTCAGCAATCTGCCTCATTTCGATAGCTGTTTGCACTCTAGTATCTACACCCTCTTTTTCTAAGGCATCCTGAAGTGCCAAGGAATTAATTACGGTAGCCAACATCCCCATATGATCAGCTGTTGTCCTATCCATCCCCTTAGCGCTTCCAGCTATTCCTCTAAAAATATTACCGCCACCTACTACAATAGCAATTTCTACTGAAATATCTTGTTTAATCTCTTTAATTTGTTTAGCAATCAAATGAACAATCTCTGGATCTATGCCATAACCCTGGTTGCCAGCTAATGCTTCTCCGCTCAACTTGAGAATGATTCTACGGTATTTAGGGTCCTGCATGACAATATTTACCTCCAGTCTCTATTTAAATAGTTTTCTACATTAAGTCATAAAATCCTCTTCTCTTTTAATTTTACTTCTAACTTTACTTCACCCAATTCTAAAAAAGGAACACTAAAAGTGTTCCTTTTTCTTTATTTTTTGATTTGGCTCATTACTTCACTAGCAAAATCAACCTGTTTTTTCTCCAGCCCTTCTCCCAGTTCAAACCTAACAAACCTTCTGATATTGATATTTTCACCAATTTTCGCAATTTTTTCGTTTACTAATTGTTTGACGGTTTTATCATTATCTTTAATGAAAGGTTGTTCCAAAAGACAAACTTCTTCATAATATTTTTTAAGTCTTCCTTCAACCATTTTTTCTACAACTTGAGCAGGTTTACCCTCATTTAAAGCTTGAGCTTTCAAAATATTTTTTTCTTTTTCAATTACTTCTTCTGGAACATCATCCTTGGAAACATATAAAGGACGCATTGCAGCAATTTGCATAGCAATATCCTTTACTAACTCTTTAAATTCATCAGTCTTAGCCACAAAATCGGTTTCACAATTAACTTCAACCAACACACCAATTCTGCCGCCACCATGAATATAACTTTCTACAATACCTTCGGTAGTAATCCGACCAGCTTTTTTGGCAGCTGCAGCCAAACCTTTTTCCCTTAAATATTCAATAGCTTTTTCCATATCCCCATTTGTTTCTACCAAAGCTTTCTTGCAATCCATCATGCCAGCTCCAGTAATTTCTCTTAATTCTTTTACCATTCCAGCAGATATCACTTTTGAGCAACCCCCTTGTAGTATTTTATACTTTATAACTAAAATTAAGTATAAAGAAAAGGTAAGGAAGGTCTAGAAAGGAAGCAAACCATAGTCCTTTTTTGACCACCTTACCAAAATAATTTATTCGGCCATTTGTTCGCCCTGTCTTCCTTCCAAAATTGCGTCAGCCATTTTAGCTGTCAATAATTTTACTGCTCTAATAGCATCATCATTGCCAGGAATTACATAATCAACCTCGTCAGGATCACAATTAGTATCAACAATAGCTACAATAGGTATTTTTAACTTACGTGCTTCTGCCACAGCTATTTTTTCCTTGCGAGGGTCAATTACAAACAAGGCGTCTGGCAATTCTCTCATATTTTTAATCCCGCCAAGAAATCTTTCCAATTTCTCTTTTTCAGCCCGCAATTTACTAACTTCTTTCTTTGGAAGAACGGCAAACTCATCGTTTTCTTCTTTTTCAATCAGTTCATGAAGCCTATCAATTCTTTTTTGGATAGTCTGGAAGTTTGTTAACGTACCTCCAAGCCACCTTTCGTTAACATAAAACATACCACAACGTTCAGCCTCTTCTTTAACAGCTTCCTGCGCCTGTTTTTTTGTACCTACAAAAAGCACTGTACCCCCATCAGCAGATAACTCTCTTAAGAAGTTATACGCCTCTTCTACTTTTTTTACCGTTTTTTGTAAGTCAATAATATAAATGCCGTTCCTTTCGGTAAAAATATAAGCACCCATCTTGGGGTTCCAGCGGCGGGTTTGATGCCCAAAATGAACACCTGCTTCAAGTAATTGTTTCATTGAAATTACAGCCATAAACTTTCACCTCCTATTGGTTTTCAGCTTCCGCTTCAATCATCTTTCTATTAGGACCCTCTCGAGGCACCCCTAAAGAAATCATGAAACGTGTTTTTTCGCCAAGGCTTAGTATACCATAGTCAGTTTTTTTAATCAATAAGAATAATATTATTTTTAAAATTCCTCATTTGTCTAGCTCCATTTTAAATGAATCCGGGTTTTTATTTTAGGTAATAGTTCTATCTCCCAAAGGTCCTCTAATTCAGAACTATCTATTTTCCTTTCAATTTCCTCTCCCAAATAATTAGTAATCTGTTCTATAAACATATTTATTTTTTCCTCAGAATACTGTTCTAATACTATATTTTCACTTATTTTATATAAAATTGGTTTTAAATTTTCCAAAACCGTATTAGGAATAAGAACAAACTCGCCTCCAACTACATTTATCTTTTGTTTCTGCAAATATCCTATTATCTCTTGTACTAGCTTGTCAGGAAGAGTATTTTTTAAATCTTTAATATAATTACCGATAGCAACATTTAACTCCTTTTGTAAAATAATTCTTACCTCATTCTTAAAATTTTCCTTATCTAAGTACAAGGTAATGACCCCATATCTCAAATATAGACAACAACCGACTATAAAGAAAACCAACGCTACAATGAAGCCTAATACAAACATCAGCAAAGATCGATTTGTTTTTAACAAAAATAAAACCCCCTAAAGAGTTAGCAGGTTAATTGGTGTTTAAATTTCTGTCATATAGTGAAAGAATTAATTTTGCTTCTCCTATGCCTATACCGATTTCTTTAGCAATGGCATCTAATTTCTTACCATCCGCTAGCATAGATTTTATTTGTTGATATAAAAAAAATTTATCTACAACAGTTTCATTGTTTTTTGAATAATTCACGTCCGAATAAGTTTGATCCCTACTTTGATCTATACCTTGGTCCATCCTATGACAATCTTTAATTTCTTTGAAAGAGTTCTTTTCACAATCAAGTAAAGATAAATGCTCTATTTGTTGTTTTTTTTCTTCTAATTCATCCATTAATTGTATTACAGTGGACATAAATTCATGACAAAAATTTTCAATTTGTTCAAGTTTCCTCTCTCCTTCCTGCAGACGTCTAATATATAAAAAATAGGTTCGCAGGAAAATTATAACTGCTAAAGCCAATATAATCCAACTAAGAACCTGATGCAAAATTTCCCCTCCCTATGTTTTCAAATCAATATTGTGGCCAAGCTTTTCAAGATTACCTCTATTTTTAATAACCTGTGTCTCATCACTATTTTGCTGTTTTTTTTGTTCCGACTCGTCAGAATAAGAGCTAAAATTTTTACCCTTTTTGACTTCCTGTTCGTTTATTTTAATTCGTTCACTTTCTGCAATTTTTTTTACTTTCTGCCTATTTAGAAGTTCCTTTTTATTAATATCAGTCGTTATTTGTTGCTGTTCAATCAGAGGATATCTAGCACGTTGCTGCTGATAGTTACTCAGTTCAACCGAACGGGGAAAAACAATTTGAAAGTCAGGATAGCGGATAGTCAATTAAATCACCTTCCCTTTTTCATAACTAATAGGGAATAATCTTAATATTGGCAGATTCATTGACAAAAATCACTCTATGCATTTCATCTCTTATATATTTTGTAGCATTTTTTACAGTTATTTTTGTTCCAGGATGAATAGTTTTGCGCACTACCACTCTACCATCGGGTAAATCCATAAAATGCTGCTCGATTTCTACCTTTCTCTTTTTTAAATTCTCGATATCCTGCATAAGAATAAACTTTGTCCTTGTCAGCTTTCCTAATAATTCTCTCTTTGAAACAGGTAATTTACCGGTTTGTTTTTCAATTTTTTTCAAGAGTTCTAAGGTTTGTTTTGTTTTTGAAAGGTTTTCTTCACATTCTTCTAATTTTTTAGTTATTTCCGTTAACTCTATCCGCAAGTAAGGATTAACTCCTACTTCAACCTCAGTAGGAGTAGCTAAAACCGCGCCTAACTCATTAACCAGAACCTCTTCACCGGCTTTTACACTTCCACCCACAATAAGTCCTTTTCTCTCTCCTAAAATAACTCTTCCTCCGGCTATAATTCTGCTATGCATGATTGCTTGTTCTACTATTACGTCTTTTTCTACTTCAACATCACAATTTTCCAAAAACATAGCTCTAAGTTCACCTGCACATTTTAGTAAACATTTTCCTCTTCCCCGGACTCCTCTTCTTATCGTGATATTACCTTTAGCTATTAGTGTAGATGAATCAATACTACCGTAGACATCTAAATCTCCTCCGGCTTTTATCGTAAAGCCACTGCCCACATTACCCTTTATTATTATTGAACCAATAAAATCGATATTTCCTATTGATAAATCTAAATCCCCATTCACTTCGAATTCTGGAAATACACTAACTTTCCCGGAGGTATCAATAACAACCTGCCCATTTTTAGCTGCAATTAATTGTCTCCCATCGGGACTAATTAAAACATTTTTTCCTTTAGGCAAAGGAATATCATTACCCGGTTTAGGCTGAATTTTCTCCCAGTATACAGTATAGCCAGGCTCACCTAATCCGGGCTCAGTTTTCTCTACCAGCAACTGTCCTTTTTGAACATTCTGAATAACGCCTAAATTATAGAAATCTACCTTGCCATTCTCATTCTCGATTGGTTTTATTTTTCGTTCAGTAGAAAAATGATAAATTAATTCAGCAGGTTTCCCCTTTATAGCTGGTTTTCCCTCTGCTACTAATATCTTCCTTCTCGGATCGGTTAAACGAACAGCCTCTTCCAAATTCTTTTCAATCAAACCATAAACAACTTTGTTTTTGGCCAAAATAGATCTGAGTAAATCAATAGTAAGTGGCTTACCCTTCCCTTCAGGAGGATATACACGAACAAAAGCTTTCATTTTATCAGAACTGACTTCAACAACCGCATATCCATCTCTGTCATTACTATTATGATCATTAAAATCATGAAGCGTTCCAGGTAATTGTTCTACACTTCCCATTTAATGTTCAACCCCACCCATAAAATTAAAATATACTTATAAGCTTGCCTTCATTTTATATTTACTCAATTTTCCTCTCATTCTCATTATTGCCTTAGTATGTAATTGGGATATCCTGGACTCTGATAAATTCATAACTAAACCTATTTCTTTTAAAGTTAAACCTTCATAATAATACATAGTAATAACTAATCTTTCTTTTTCC
>DUMD01000050.1 GCA_012840065.1 Clostridia bacterium | reverse complement strand
TCCGAAGACATTTTTCAGCTCTAGCCTAAGCTGTGGTTTTGTTAAGCTTGAGGTTTGTTCCGGTCGAGAGATCGGGGCAGGCTTCCCAGGAATTTTTAACGGTCGAGCAAAGGTTATTATGGGTTCCGTAATGGTCTGCTGCAGCCGAAAGGTTGTAGTAGGCTATGCAGGGATTCATAGTAGCCGGCGTTAAGATCACTGCGGGCTCTTTTGTTAAGGATTTTGACTAAAAAATTTGTTTTCTGTCGCCTAACCGTCTTCAAAGACGGTTTTTATTTTTATGCTTAAGGTTAAAGAAAATTGAACAGACTAAAAGGGAAAAAACTTTTAATTGAGAAAATGTTTATAGTGACTAGGAGCTAATAGGGTTAGAAGGAAGAAGAAGGATGGAAACTTATCTAAAGGAGGAAAGGATATGGCTTCACTTACAGATGTTGGGGGTTTAAAAGTAGGGCATTATTCTGATTATAATGCCTTGACCGGTTGCACTGTAATTCTGGCAGAAAAAGGAGCGGTTGCGGGAGTGGATGTTCGGGGTTCAGCTCCCGGTACCAGGGAAACGGATTTATTAAATCCGATTAATAAAATAGACAGGGTGCATGCTGTTTTGCTTACCGGGGGCAGCGCCTATGGTCTAGATGCGGCCACCGGTGTAATGAAGTTTTTAGAGGAAAAAAATATAGGCTTTAATGTGGGAGCAGGAGTGGTGCCTATAGTACCAACTGCTGTTTTATTTGATCTGCACATCGGTAATCCCCAGGTACGCCCGGATGCTAAGGCAGGATATCTGGCCTGTCAAAATGCTAGTGCTGGTCCCGTAGAAGAAGGAAATGTGGGGGCAGGTACGGGAGCCACCGTGGGTAAACTCCTGGGCCCTGAATATTGTATGAGGGGAGGTCTGGGCAGCTGGAGCCATACTTTACCAAATGGGGTAGTGATAGGAGCTTTAGTTGCTGTTAATTCTTTTGGAGATGTTCGGGATCATCTGACTAACCAAATTTTGGCGGGTACAAGAAGTAAGGAGAAAACCCAGTTGATTGACTCTTTAGGACAGATGCTGGCAGGTTTTGATGTCCAGGAAGCTTTTGGAACCAATACAACCATTGGAGTGGTTGCTACCAATGCTAAATTAGATAAGACTCAGGCAACTAAGGTTGCCCAAATGGCCCAGGATGGTTTAGCCAGGAGTATTACACCCGTACACACCATGTTCGATGGAGATACAATTTTTGCTTTGTCCACCGGTGAATTGGAAATGGACATTAATACTATAGGTACGGTAGCAGCTTACGTTCTGGCTGAGGCTGTAAAACGGGCCATAATTAATGCGGTTAGTGTGGATGGGGTGCCCAGCTATAGACACTTTTTTCAACATAAATAACAAATTGATATGCTAAAAAAAATAGCTTGATAAGATAAAAAATAGTTTGATTTTTAAAATATTGTCTGTTAGAATACAAGTGTCTGGAAGCTAACATCTGGCGACAGAGTTAGACTGATGAATTTCTGCGTTAAGTCGAGACGCAAGTACTTAAAAACGGTTAGTTCCTAATCGTCCGGTATCTGAGATGAACTGGAACGGAGGTGAATGGGATGAAGTTGCAAACACGTCAAATTGTAATTTCCGGCTTATTAGTAGCAATTGCTTTAGTTATGGGTGCTACCGGAGTCGGGTTTATTCCAGTACCTACCCCTGCCGGGGCAGCAACTACAATGCATCTACCTGTGATTTTAGCTGGGATTTTAGAGGGACCATATGTAGGGTCTTTAGTCGGTTTAATTTTTGGACTATTTACGCTGCAATTTATGCCAGATCCGCTGGTAGTGATTGTTCCTAGGTTATTTATAGGTGTTACGGCATATCTGGTTTATCGAGCTACTAAAAAGAACCTTGGTCTAGCGGCGGGACTTGCTGCATTGGTTGGTACTCTAACTAATACCGTAGGTGTTCTAGGTATGGCTTACCTACGGGGCTACTATCCGTTAAAGGCAATCTTAACTATGGCAATTGCTGTAATTCCAGAAGCGTTATTTGCAATTGTGATAACTGTACCTTTAATGCTTATTTTATACCGGGTTGTAGGTTTGGATAAACAGGAAAAAAGCCTGATTAGGTCTTAGTATCCTTTATTTAGGGGATTATGTTTCCTGAATTCAAGCAGGCAGGCTTTTAAGTCTGCCTGCTGTTTTGATTCTGAAGAAAAAGGTGGAGGGGACATGATTTTAGTAATTGATGTTGGAAATAGTAATATTGTGTTAGGTGTTTATAATGGGAAAAAATTGGTTGTTAATTGGAGAATTTCTACTAATCGAGAAACAACTGCCGACGAATACGGAATACTTATCAGGGACCTTTTTAACTATGCTAGAATTAATTCCCATGAAATAAAGGCGATAGTTATATCTTCTGTTGTACCTCCCCTGATGTCAGCATTGTCAAAAATGGCTAATAAATATTTTAATATAGAGCCGCTGATTGTTGGGCCGGGAATTAAAACGGGGATTAGTATAAAATATGAAGATCCCCGAGAGGTTGGAGCTGATAGAATTGTTAATGCGGTGGCGGTTTTAAATTTATACGGTGGACCAGCAATAGTTGTTGATTTTGGAACAGCAATTACTTTTTGCGCTATATCCGGTAAAGGGGAATATCTTGGCGGGGCTATAACTCCCGGAGTTGGTATAGCTACGGAAGCTTTATTCCAGCGGGCGGCTAAGCTTCCCCGGATAGATTTGGTTAAGCCGAAAAATGTAATTGGGAAAAATACTGTTGTAAGTATGCAGGCCGGTATTATTTATGGTTATGTTGGACTAGTTGATGAGATTGTTAACCGGATGAAGGTAGAAATGGGCGAAGGGGATCCTCTGGTAATAGCTACTGGCGGAATTGCTGAATTAATTGGACCAGAAACTCAAACCATTAATATAATAAATCCTTTTCTTACTTTAGAAGGATTGCGAATTATTTATGAATTAAATCATAAATAATTTGTTTTAGATATAATCTTCTTTATAAAAACTAAAACTGTCTAATTCGGCGGTTTTAGTTTTTTTATTTTTGTAAATTTAGGTTAGAATATTTTTGAATGAGATGGACTTTGGTTTTGATTGATTCCTATAGTTTTTCTATTTATTAAAGTAAATTATTAGGAGTGGAAAGTGATGAAAATAGGGAAAGTTATTTTAGACAACCAGGTAATACTTGCTCCCATGGCAGGAGTAACCGATTTATGCTTTCGACTTTTGGTTCGGGAAGCGGGTGCAGGTCTGGTTTGCGGAGAAATGATCAGTGGCAAAGCGCTGGTCTACGGTAATAAAAAAACCTTCGAGCTCTTAAAGATTAAAGAAGAAGAGCGGCCGGTATCTCTTCAATTGTTTGGATCAGAACCGAAGATTATGGCTGAAGCAGCTAAAATTGTAGAACAAAGTGGGGCAGATATTTTAGACTTAAATATGGGCTGTCCTGTTCCCAAAGTGGTTAAGAATGGGGAAGGTTCGGCTTTGATGAAAAATCCTAAATTAGCCTATGAAATAATTAGCTCAATGGTTAAGGCGGTGACCATTCCTGTTACGGTAAAAATAAGAAAGGGTTGGGATGACAAGCTGGTGAATGCTGTGGAGATTGCCAAACTTGTTGAGGAAGCAGGGGCCCAGGCTTTAACCGTTCACGGTCGAACAAGAGCACAACTTTATTCGGGTGATGCGGATTGGGAAATTATTCGTCAGGTAAAGGAGGCAGTGTCTATTCCTGTTATTGGCAATGGAGATGTAAAACAGCCTGAGGATGCTGAAAAAATGCTGAAGCTTACAGCTTGTGACGGGGTGATGATTGGCAGGGCCGCCCTTGGCAATCCCTGGTTGTTTACCAGAACCGTTCATTATCTGCGTACCGGACAGCTTTTGCCTGAACCTAGCCGGGAGGAAAAGATCAGAATGGCCTTGAAACATTTGAAATTAAGTCTAGAGTACAAAGGGGAACGGCCAACTGTTTTAGAAATGAGAAAACACCTTGCTTGGTATATTAAGGGATTAACCAATGCAGCCCAGGTAAGGGTTCAAATAAATAAGGCCAAGAGCACTGCGGAAATGGAAGAAATATTATCTGATTATTTAGCTGCCGTCTAATAATATTCCCAGGTTGGTTTATTGTAAATAGAAAAGCTGAAAAAAGTCTTCTAAGAAATTAGAAGACTTTTTTTGCATTTTTCTCTTAATAAAAACCTAGATTAGGAACTTTTGTTTTTTACAGTTTTTCTCTATTTTTTAAATAGCTAGTATTAGTTTTTTAATAATGGTAAAAATATGGGGGGAGTAAATTAGATAGTTTTTGTATAGATTATTTAAGGATCAGGTAGATTTCTTATTTTGCCTGATCCTTAGAAATCTGTGCCTGCTTTTAATTGAAGAGGGAGAAGGTCGGGCTTTTGTGATGAAGGAGGAAGAGGATGAAAAGAGTAGTGAGTGTGAGCTTAGGATCTTCTCGGCGGAACCATAGTGCAAAAATAAACTTATTGGGTGAAGAAGTGCTGATTGAACGGATAGGCACAGACGGCTGTTTTAAAAAAGCAATAAATTTGATTAAAGAATTAGACGGGAAGGTTGATGCAATAGGAATGGGAGGGATTGACCAGTATATCTATGCCGGGAAAAAAAGGTATGAGATTAAAGATGCCAAGAAATTGGCTGAAGCAGCAAAAATAACGCCTATTACAGACGGAAGTGTCCTTAAAAACATCCTGGAACGGAGATCGGTTTTTTATATGCAGGACGTGTTAAAGATGGATTTAGCTAAAAAGAAGGTTTTGCTTGTCAGTGGGGTTGATAGGTATGGAATGGCGGAAGCATTTAGCCAGCTAGGCAGCCAGGTAATCTTTGGCGACCTTTTATTTAGCCTTGGCATTCCCATTCCCCTCAAAAGTTTGCAAAGTTTGCAGAGGTTGGCTTATTTGGTTGCTCCTTTTGTGACTAAACTACCCTTTAATATCCTTTATCCCCTGGGTGAAAAACAGTGTCAGCCCAGTAGGTCTAAATTTAAAATATTTTATGAAGAAGCAGACATTATCGCCGGTGATTATTTATATATTAGAAAATATATGCCTGAATTTTTACCAGGGAAAACAATTCTGACTAACACGGTTACTGCTGAAGATGTGGAAGATTTAAGAAGAAGGGGTATAGCCAGGCTTATTACTACGACTCCTCATTTTAACGGGAGATCCTTTGGAACTAATGTTATGGAAGGTCTTTTAATTGCTTTCTCAAATAAGCCTGCTGAACGATTGACTAATCATGATTATGAGCAATTACTAAATAAACTTAATTTTCAGCCCTGGGTTCAGGACTTTAAGCAAATAATGATTTCTTAATACTCCATAGGGATAGGGGGAGGGCGAATGACGACTAGATTTGGCTTTTTGGTGCATCCTTTTTTCAGCTATGACTTGGAAAAGAGGTTTCCTTTGACCAAAAATCTGCCTTCAAATCTAGTAGAATGGACTTTAAAATTTCTTCCCCCTTTTAAAGGGACGGAAAGAATAGAGCTGATTACTAATTTGGGGAAAACCGAAGGGTATTTTATTGTTTGTCCCCTGACACCAAAACAATTTGTTGAGCTGTCCCCCAGGCAGGTTGTACAAAAGTTAATTCAAGCAGGTAAATATGCTGAAAAACTTGGGGTGGAGATTTTAGGAGTTGATACTTTCCTTTCTAGTCGCGAAGAAATTTTTAATTCTTTTAATCAGCAGTTAGGCATTCCTATAACAAGCGGCAAAACCTATACTACAGCTCTAGGATTAAGCGCACTTAAAAAAGCTGCCGGCCTGTTGGGAATTAACTTAAATGAAGCAGAGGTATTAATTGTGGGGGCAACAGGAGATTTTGGCAGTGCTTTGGCTCAAATTTTGGCGGAACAGGTGAAATATTTGACCATAATGGACCGGGATGAGCTTAAGCTCGATCGCTTAGCTCAATTTTTATTAGAATATACTGGTACGGCAGTCAGAATTAGTTCAAACTTGAATTGGGTTTTAAAAAGAGCAGATTTAGTGGTTTTTGCAGACAGATTGGAAGGAGAAGTGGACGTTTCCAATTTTAAACCGGGGACTTTGGTCTGTGACTTTAGCTGGCAGCCAAATATATCTAAACAAGCTGCTGAAAGGCGGAAAGATGTGCTTTTCATTCAAGGTGGATCTGCAGGGCTACCTAATGCCATTGATTATAAATATAATCTGCTGGAAGGTAGTTATCATTCTTCTGCCATTGAAACAATGCTTATTGCTTTGGAAGGGAAAGTGGAAGATCGTTTTTTTAAACAGGAGATTAGTATAAGCAGGGTTAGAGAATTGAGTAAACTGGGGGAGAAACATGGCTTCGAATTGGATGGATTTTTAAACTATGGAAAAATTTTGAGATTTGGGGAAATAGAACCATTAGGTCGGTTTTTTTCCTTGAAGAGGCGACAACTTGACCGAATATCTAATTAATACGGCTTAATTCGGTTGCTTGACAAACCCTTTTAACTATTCTATAATACAAGAAAGCTTGGAAGGGATTATTTGGGATAGGTGATGTGTCAGGAGTAAAATTCTTGACACAATTTTGTCTTTTTAGTGTAAAATTAGCAATATTGATATTTTTTTCATCACATAATTGTTAGAATTACACATATACTGTTAGACATCTAATGTAATGATTTTCTTAAAGATATAAATAAATTAATCTGAGAAGGGGAGCAATTGCTGATGTCAGAAAAAGAAATACTTTTGACTGCGGAAGGATTAAAGAGTTTAGAAGAGGAATTAGAACATTTAAAAACTGTAAAAAGGCATGAGATTGCTCAAAGAATAAAACAAGCAATCGAATTTGGTGATATTAGCGAAAATTCAGAGTATGAAGACGCTAAAAACGAACAGGCCTTTATAGAAGGAAGAATCATTACCTTGTCTAAACTTTTGCGGAACGCTAAGCTGATCGAAAATGAAGATGTTTCCACTGACAAGGTGGGAATAGGTTCTACTGTAAAGATACTGGATCTTGATTATGGTGACCAACTAACCTATACTATAGTTGGTTCCGCGGAAGCTAATCCATCAGAAAACAGGATTTCTAATGAATCTCCTGTAGGCAAGGCTCTTTTAGGACAATCTGTGGGAAGCGAAGTTGAGATTGTTGTTCCAGCAGGAGTTCTAAGGTATAAAATTTTAGAAATAACTAAATAAGAAACCAGGGATTTAATTTGGAGGTAAGTTTATGGCAAATGAAAAGGATTTTGCTGATTACAGTGAGCAGATGGTGATCCGTTATCAGAAACTTGAAGAACTAAAGAAAAGAGGCAAGGATCCCTTTACTCTAACCAGATTTGAGCGTACCCATTCAGCTCAAGAGGTACTTGACCAATTTGAAACCCTTGAGAATACAGAGGTTGCCATTGCGGGCAGAATTATGACTTTAAGGGTGCATGGCAAAGCAAGTTTTGCTCATCTTCAAGATGAAACGGGTAGAATTCAAATTTATGCTCAAATCAGTGAATTAGGAGAAGAGGAATATAAGGATTTTCAAAAGCTTGATATTGGAGATTTATTAGGAGTTAGAGGGCAGGTTTTTCGTACCAGACGGGGTGAAATTACTGTTGCCGGTAAAGAAATAATTCTTTTGGCTAAAGCCCTGCGGCCTTTGCCGGAAAAATGGCATGGTTTAAAAGACGTAGAGCTTCGTTATCGGCAGCGTTATGTAGATCTTATCGTTAATCCGGAAGTAAAACAGATTTTTATTACCAGGAGCAAGGTCATCCGGGCTGCCCGCAAATTTTTAGATGAGAGGGGTTTTTTAGAGGTAGAAACCCCTATGCTTCATCCTATTGCCGGAGGGGCGGCGGCTCGTCCCTTTGTTACTTATCACAATACTTTGGATATGAACTTATATTTACGCATAGCTCCTGAACTTTATCTAAAAAGGTTAATAGTCGGTGGTTTTGAACAGGTTTATGAAATTAACCGTTGTTTCCGGAATGAAGGAATTTCTGTTAAACATAATCCGGAATTTACTTCTCTGGAATTATATAAGGCTTATGCGGATTATCATGATATTATGGCTTTAACTGAGGAATTGATTAGTTCCATTGCTTCAGAAGTATTGGGAACCACTAAAATTAACTACCAAGGGAACGAAATTGATCTTACTCCTCCTTGGCAGCGAATTACCATGCTGGATGCAATCAAAAAGTATACCGGTTTGGATTTAACTAATCTTAATTCTTTAGAAGAAGCCAAGGAAATTGCTGTTAGACTCGGAATTAAAATTGAGGAAAAAGATTTTACTATTGGAAAGCTGATTAATGAGGCCTTTGAAAAATTTGTAGAGCCGGAATTAATTCAACCTACTTTTGTTATTGATTATCCGGTAGAAGTATCTCCTTTAGCCAAGCGCAAAAAGGAAGACTCCCGATATACTGAGCGTTTTGAGCTATTTATCGCCGGACGAGAAATTGCTAATGCCTTTTCTGAATTAAATGACCCGATAGATCAAAAAGAAAGGTTTGTTAAACAGATGGAGCAGAGAGAACAGGGCGATGATGAAGCCCATATGATGGATGAGGATTATATCCGCGCTCTGGAGTATGGTTTACCGCCTACCGGTGGTTTAGGTATAGGAATAGATAGGTTGATTATGTTATTAACCGATGCTTATTCCATTCGGGAAGTAATTCTATTCCCGCATATGAGACCGAGGCAGGATTAGGTTTAAAAACTGGCAGGGTTAGTTTTAGCCCTGCCTAATTTATTAATTAGGCAGCATCGTTCTTTTTTAACATTATAGCTTTTAAATCAAAAAGATCTTGACCCTCAAATGCCTTATAGCTTTATTTTTTTCCGGGAGTGAGAGCATGGATGAGAAAGTTAGGGTGAGAACTGGAAGAAAGAGGAGAAAAAAGAGAATAATATTTAGACCCCTAATATATTTATTAGGGGTTGGATTAGGAGTATGGGGCTGGCATTTTTTCTATGCAGAATTAAAAAAAAGCAGTGGTTTTTTTGCTTGGATTACAGAACTGGTCGGTTATGGACATTTTCGCCCTCAGGAAGCTCTGCTTCCGGATAGTCTGCTTGGGGTGTTATATCAATTATCTGCAGTTTGCCTTTTCGCTCTTCTATTATATTTTATTAGCAGACATGAAGCAGCTCATCTTTTATCTTTTCTAGGTTATCATTTTAGAATTGCCGTTGTTTATCTATCTTCTTTAAAAAAAGAAGGCTTTTTAGCTTTTGCGATAAGTTTTTTACCTTCTCTCCTTGCTTTGACCGGGATGACAATACTGATAAGAGGAGTTAGAAAGAAAAAACATATTCTAGGTTTGGTGGGGATATTAATTGTTGCTGGAGCCTTTGGAGCATGTTTTAAAATTTTTAACTTTGTTTATTGAAAGGTATTAAAAGAAAAAAAGAGAAATTTTAAACTTGTCTGCTTTTTTAGACAAAAAGCGTTAAAAATTCTAAAAATTCTGCTATTGAAAACAACTCTAAGATATGATATATTGTAAAAGCCATTGTTCAGATTGGCAAGAAGAAAAACAGAAAGATGTATAAAAGATCTTGACAAAGGGTAAGTAATTGTAGTAAGATAAGTTTTGTCTTGGCAAGAGAAAAAGCAAATCGATCCAGCGAAAATAGCTAAAAGTGGCAAGGAAATAGGCCTTGACAAGGGAAAGGATTCATGGTAAGGTATTGACTTGGACACACAAAAAGCTTTGATCTTTGAAAACTAAACAGTGCCAGCAGGAAGAATGACTG
>DUMD01000049.1 GCA_012840065.1 Clostridia bacterium | reverse complement strand
GCTTGCGGATATAGTCTACGGCACCAAGCCCAAGGCCCTTGATTTCATCCTCCAATTCACCAGAATTGGTCAGGATTATGGTGCGGAGCTTCCGAAAACGCTCCTCACCTTTTAAAAATTCTAAAACTTGAAAACCATTCATATTAGGCATATTAAGATCAAGTATAAGTAAGCTAATCTCATCATCTTCCTCAAGCACACGCATAGCTTCCACGCCGTCACAAGCAGTCAACACACAATACTCACTAAGCATGTTTTTTATTTTCATTCTGTCAGATGCTGAATCATCTGCAACCAAAATTTTAATTGACATTATTAATCCTCCCTATTTAGCCTACAATCATTCCCGGCTTTAACATATTTCATCTCCCAACAAAAAATATACTCGCACCATTCGCTCTTTCACTTGTTTCACAAATCTTACATCTTTTACAAATTAATATATCTAACTTAACTAATATAAGAAGAAAACCGCCAATCAAGAGAATATACTCCTGAGCAACGGTCATTTGCAAAAGCTGTATTTATACATCCTTTCATCCCATAACCACTTATTCTTTTAGTAAATAATAAAAACACTTTTTACACTTTATTTTTGTTTCAGTACCCTAAATAATTATTTTTAAAACCCAGTTATGCTAAATAATATTCATAAACAACAAAAATCAGTTAATTGAAAAGTTTACCGCCTGAAAAGACAAACAACACTATTTTTCTTGGATAGCATCACTTTTATGAATCTCTTTAAACTTATACATCTGTTCGTCGGCCTCTTTAAAAATTTTATTAAAATCCAGCTTTTCTCCCCCGGGGAAAATACTATATCCATAAGAAACTGTTGGTAACAGGCTACCATTCTCGCGCATTTCCGCAAAATTACTTATCATAGTCCTTAGCTGATATTCAATCTTTTCCCTATCTGCCTCATTACTCATAATAGAAAATTCATCCCCGCCAAAACGATAACAGGTGTAATGTTTATTAAATGATTTTCTAATAATTGCTGCTACTGTTTTAATAACGGTATCTCCGTAATCATGCCCATATGTATCATTAACTTTTTTAAAATCATCTATATCAAGAAGAATAATAGAAAAGGCCTTTGAATCTGTCATCTGTTTTGCTGCCTTATTAAAAACTGCCCGGTTATAGAAACCAGTTAGCGTATCAAAACTGCTATCAAACTCCGACAACAGAAGAAAATACAATAACAAAGCTAATGTTATGCAATGCCAGGAGGAATAAACTGACGGATTTATAAGCTGAATACTTGTGCCGATGATAGTAAAAATAGACAAGGCAACCAATTTCCACTTAATCGGATAATTATACTTCTTGCCGGTTTCCAAAGTACTGATAATAAGGAGCAAAAGATTTGCAATGTAAACTGCTATGAAAATAAAAAAATAATCTCCCCTTAAATAATGATTGTTAGCATCAACATAAAAAATAAATTTAAATAGTGGAGACAGAACTGTAACAACAATATTTATTAATGTAGGAACCAGCAAAAATTTATGCGCCCTAAAAATCTTTCCATCAAAAATTAAAGTTATTGCCAAAGGAATCATAGGAGTAAGAGCAAAACCCAAAATATTACACAAAATGTTTATATTGCGAAGGTTCAAACCTCCATTACTGGTAAATACCGTCCCTGCTTCAGCCAGAATTACAATTATAGTAAGAATTATACCAACTAAAAACGGCTTTTTACGGTAAATATTCAATGCAGGGCTGGAATGCAGCACCCCTATCAAGTAAAGAAGTGCAGCTATGTCCAGAATATACGTAACAATATACATTAATATTTTTATCCTCCTTGGCAACTTTAACCGGTAGGGAAAATACCAATCGAAAATGTGATTAATATAAAATAATGTCATTAATATACTACATTTTCCCTGTTATTTCAAATTATAAAAACCAAAAGTGTCATTTAATGTATTCTCATTACCTACTCTGCAAACTCAACCCTGCCTATTTTTAATCTCAACTTTTCTAAAAAATATACCCCGATATGTTCCCCTAAAACATATCGGGGGTAAAAATCGAGTTTAAATATATTTTTTATTATAAATTATTAAAATATAACATTTTCAAGGTTTTCCGACTTTTTTTATAGATCAAACACATCTAACTTCCACCTGGTTATCACCTGCAGCCTCTATCACTAATCCAGATCAAATATAGATAGTTGGTTGTTCTGTTCAGGAAAAAGAGTGCAAAATTTAAAAACTTCTTTTTCCCCATAAATTATATTATTACTTTTGCAGAACTCCTTAATTATGTTTGTAAGTTTTTGACTATTTGGACTTTGGATCACATAAGATGAGCCATACTTTTTCATATATTCTTTCTTTAATTCAGGAAAATGTTCCTCTAACTTTTTAAAAAAATACTCTCTATTTCCAGAGCGCAAAGTCATTCCTATTCCAAAAGTCAACAATCCTGCTACTTTTGCTCTTTTACAGTAATCTAAAATTCCTAAAATATTTTCTTCATTATCATTTATAAATGGTAGTATCGGTGTTAACCAAACTACAGTTGGTATGCCAGCCTTATGCATTTCCATTAACACTTCAAAACGTCTTTTGGTCGTACAAACATTGGGTTCTAGTATTTTACAAAGTTCTTCATCATAAGTTGTTAGGGTCATTTGAACCACACATTTTGATTTTTGATTTATTCTTTTCAAAACATCTAGATCCCGTAAAATTAAATCAGATTTTGTTAGTAATGATATCCCATATCCATGTTTTTCTATAATCTCAAGACATTTTCTTGTGTTCTTTAATTCTTTTTCAAGAGGTATGTAAGGGTCTGTCATTGCACCAGTAGTTATTATGCACTTTTTACGTTTTTTCGATAAGGCTTCATTAAGCAATTCCGCTGCATTTGTTTTTACTTCTACATATTCAAAGGTATGGGTCATCCCATAAACCTCACTTCTGGAATCGCAATATATACAGCCATGTGTACAGCCACGATATATATTCATATTATTCTTTGATGAAAGAATTGTTTTGTATTCTTTATAGTTTATCATAAGGCTACACCAAAACCTTCTTTTTTAACAGGAGTGTTCATCAATCATGCTTTTTGCCAGCGTTTTAATTTGGGGAAGAATTCCCTCATCATATTTCTGGCTTCATCTTCACTCATGCCAGGATTTGCAGAAACCATGTGTGGAACACAAAATTCAATCATTTCTTCCATAGAAATGTCTGCTGTAAATGCCCCTTCCATATAACAGTACTTACAATAATCTTCATTCTTGCTTCCATCCGCATTAGTTCCATACATTTCATCCGTATCTCCCATTGGCATAGCACAAGATTGACAATACTTTTCCATCATAATGCCTCCTTATCAGTTATTTTTTATAATAATATGACAACGATAATAAAAAACCTGCTATCTAGTCCATATATTTTCATTAGCATCACAATGAACTGTTCCCAGACCAGTTTCCTTCCGAACTGCAGTTGTTACCACCAGTCGTTACTCTTGCCATACTCTTAGCTGCAATGATGTTTACTGCTTTATGATAGCCTGAGTAAACAGTATGTAGTTACTTCATCTTAAAGGTATGACTTTCATAGCTATCTTTCCTCCAGCAATTATATGCCCGAAGGGTAATTTCATTTGGCAGAGTTTCTGAAGCTTGTAAAGAGATTTTCTGAATAAAGCGATTCCTATCTAGAGCTTGAATACCCTCGCCTGAAGAAACACCTCCAGGAATAGGATTGCCGGTGTTATCCAGGAATTCAAATAATAGGCCGTCCTCATTTTGGGCAAATTTTTCCCTATCTATTACCGTGTATTCGATATCCGCATAAATATCCATAGCCGAAGCGGTAAGGATAACCTTATCCACCCGGATGCCAAAATCACTGTAAATAACGGGCATTATACTGGTTACACTTTCTTTCGTTCCGGAGTTTTTAAGGGTAATAGAAATCGTTGTTTTCTGCTTATTAGAATCATCGATCACCATTTTTCCTTCCCTGCTGATAAAGGGAACAGCAACACAGTTAATTTTTATCTCCTCTTGAGCAGAGCTGCTGCTAATGTTGCCATTGAGCATGTAGACAAGAGTCCCACCCTCTTCCAGGATATAGTCAATTGAACAGGAGATCGCCCCGTCAATGCCCACGGATGTACTTATCATTTCCTTGTTGCCTTCTCGAGCATAATCGGCAATAGTTCCTAATTTACCGCTGAAAAAAGGTCCCATATTGCTAATAGGATCAGAAGGGAATGCATCCGGGCCCAGCAGTAAATATCCAGAACTTGAGGGTTTTACATCCATGACAATGTACAAGCTCTTTCCGTCAAATACAGCTTCCCGCACCACAAAATTCCCAAATTCGGTCTGGCCTCCTTCTTGCACTACCCCCTTTTGTACCAGATCGGCAGCTTCGGGCAAAACTTTTACATTCTCCCACCTTCCTCTCAGAAAATCAAGGATTCCCCAAGAATTTGTAAAGGCCAGAACAGTCCCGGCAGATAGCATGCAGCCAATCACAATTGCAGCTACTAAACGGAAACCTATTTTTTTCACAGGTTTTCTCCTCTCATCCATCTGTATATTAGCCAGAGTATAATATAGGTTGTTGACAAAAGCCTCGTCCGCCCGGCCGAAGGCCTTTTTCAGTTCCCTAATGTCTCGCAGGTTTCGCATGAAAATTGACCCTCCTCACCCAATATTTTTTTTAGTTTCTGACGTCCGCGCAGCATACGCGATTTCACCGTACCCTGCGGCAAGCGCAAAATCTCCGCAACCTCCTTGATTGAAAAGCCTTCAATATAGTGCAGAACGATGGGCAGGCGGAGCTTTTCATCCAGGCTGAACAGCGCG
>DUMD01000048.1 GCA_012840065.1 Clostridia bacterium | reverse complement strand
TGCCCCGATCACTTGTGTCACTTCTTCAGGAGGCATCCCCCTTTTAGATAAAAGATTCTGGGCAATAATTCCTCCGGCAATACCATGTTCATAACGGGAAATCACGTTACCTATATCATGCAAATAACCTGCAATTCCAGCTAATTCAGCCATTCTTGCTGGATATCCAAGCTGAATAAGAATATTTTGAGCCAGATGGGATACCAGTCCCACATGTCTGAAACCATGTTCAGTAAAACCGATAACCCCTAAATATTCATCAGCTTTGCGAATATACTCTTGAATCTCTTCATCCTTATGCAAATCAACTAATTTTATCTCTCTCATTACCTCAACTTCTCCTTTCCCAAAGTAACAAAATAGTTATTTAACGCATTTAAAGCTATCTCGGCTACTTCTTCTTTTGTTAGATTGTCTGTATCTATAATCAAATTTGCATTTTCCTTAGCCCCTCTTAACCTCTCAACCTCTAGCCAATAACGTTTTTCATTCCAGGGAATATCCCTCCGTTTTTTGATCGTCTCATATTTTGCTTGCAATACAATAAGAAAATCAGGCTTGCTCATCTTCCACATCCAAGGTACATTAGAATGTTCTTGAGCAGCATGATGGGCATCTATTCCTCTAGCTCTTAAAGCTTCAACCAAAGATGTCTTACCTGATGCGCACACCCCAACTACTAAAACTTTTAATTTATTTCGGGACATTTTTCCGCCCCCTTTATATTTATTATTAGCAGGGAAATGACAATTGCAAACGTCTGGCCTTATCCTCTCCCTCTCCATCAATGCAGAGCACTAATACAGACATATCGTCATTGGGACGTCCTTTATCGAGCTCGACAGCTAATTGAAGAATAGAATCAGCTATATTTTGTGCATCTCCTGGTCCGTTATTATCAATTATTTCCCATATTTGTTCCCAACTAATCTGATTATTTGATCGTTTACCTGCAGAGCTGATTCCATCAGTAAAAGTAACTATAATTGTTCCTTCTTGCAGTGGAATTTCTTCAATAACGGGCCGCATATTTTGCTGAAGTCCGATCGGGTTGCTTGGTAAATCTAAGCATCTTTTCTCTTGTTGAGTCTTAATAAAAACCGGATCATGTCCATTCCTAGAAATTACAATAGTCCTAGTCGAAAGGTCAACAGAAATAATATTCAAAGTAGCTGACACCTTTCCACCCCGAATATAATAAAGAAAATCATGAACAGCCCTGGCTACAGCCCCATCACGTACCCCATCTAAAATTAAAGAAACAGCTTTCCCAACTAACATACTACTTATACGCTTGGCTGCTTTCCCACTTCCCTGCCCATCAGCAATTATTGCAGATATTCCTCCTCTGGGACGTTCTGTTAAATCAACCGTATCCCCACTAACAAAAACAGCATCTTTATTAACCTTAGCAATACCTATCTTTATCAACATCTTTATCTACCTTTCTAACAAGAATTAAATCAAAAACCTATTTTTAAACTTTTATCTAGATTTTTTAGTATATTCTTTTATATCTAATTCAGAACATTTCAATACCTGAATAAAATATTCCTTTTATTTTTCAATTCATTAAAAAATAAACCCTTTTGGGTTTATTTAAACAGACTAGGATCTAACCAAGTTTCAAAACATTTTATAATATCCACATCTTCTGGTTGTTGATATTTTAGCTTAACCTTTTCTATGTCTTCAGCATCAGCAAAAACTATACACATGGCTCGTGGTTTTTCCTTAGAATTTTCCAGCAAGCCAACCATTCTAACCGTTATTTGTTTTAAAGCCGGATATTTCTCGTAAGCAGTGTATAACACATTAACAGCATCACGACTCAATTGGGAAATGATCTTTTCTTTAACAACAATATCAATTACAACATTTCCCTCAAAAACTTCTACAAATATTACATTTATCCCTAAATCAGAGACCTGTAAATAGATTTCTTTTTCAATATCTGGAGTTTTATTAGCAATATGATTTAGATAATTATCCTTCTTAATACTGCCCTCATTGAAAAAAATTTTAAAAATAATAAGAACAATGAAAACTAATCCTAGTACTAAAATTAAATATTTATTAGTCAATTTAGGAATTTTCAAAGAAGGAAAGGATTTAGGCATACAAATCACTCCCCATATATTGTTAAATTTAATAAAACCTTATTCAATGTTGGGGAGTAATATTCTTATTTTTACTTCTAAATGCCAATTATAGTTCCTCTTCTCTAGTAAATAATTTTGTAATTCTTTTTTATACTTTTTAAAAAGGTACATATCAATCTAAAAACACTTATACAAAACGAATAAAATTTGTTAATCTAAAAATCCTAGTAGTAATAACTAAAATAAGGAGTGGTTAGCTTGAAAAAAAACAAAAATTCCTCCAAACAAAGAAAAATGACAGATGAAGAAAAAGTAAGAGAACTAGCAACGGTCTTTGAATGGGGAGAATTTGCACCGCCAAGCGTAGAAAAAGACATAGACAATTTCCTATTTATCAAACAAAAAATAGAACAGGCAGAAGAATATGACAAGTAAAATATCCCATATCAACTAAATAACTAGGATAAAAGAAAACTTGTCCACATAAAGAATCTACTTTCAGTAAATCAGGTCAGAAAAAACAAAATGCCTGTTAAAAACAGGACAAAAGTAATGACATAATCTCCTTTCCTAGTTTATAATACCTAAAGCAGGCAGCAACTTCTTCATATTAAAGAAGTTGCAGAGCATGGTAGCGAAAGGAGGTTTTTTTATGCTAAAAATGAAGAAAACAACAATTTTTATTTTTATAACTTTATTAGTATTTGGGTTTGTTACTTTTATGTCTATTCAATCAATCGAAGCTGCTTCCTTACAAAGAATTCTCAAAGTAGGAACTAGGGGAGAAGATGTAGCTGAAGTTCAAAAAATGCTAGCTTCCTTAGGAGTTGACGTTGGACCAATCGATGGCATCTTTGGACCAAAAACAAAACAGGCAGTAATTGTGTTTCAAAAGTACAACAACTTAAAAGTTGATGGTATGGTAGGTCAGCAAACCTATTCTGCTTTGCTTTTGCATACCGGCAAAAGTACCAGTTCCAATAGAACAGCAGCCTCAACCACCGTAAGCAGAGGTGGCTCTCGTATTAGCTCACAGGAAATGCAATTGTTAGCCCAATTAATAAGTTCAGAAGCAAAAGGAGAACCCTATGAAGGCCAGGTAGCTGTTGGAGCT
>DUMD01000047.1 GCA_012840065.1 Clostridia bacterium | reverse complement strand
TAGATAAATAATTATTTGTTAATCCATCGTTCCAAAATAAAACAACCCATTCCATTGAAATATCTTCTATTTCATGGCCCTCTCGGACATATATGTATCTTGGATCGTTTCTTAAGTCTTTCTTGGGATGTAATATAAATTTAAAGTCAGGTTCAATGCACTCTATCTCTTTAGCATCGTTAAATTCATCATTCAGCAGTTTTTGTAAACTCTCTGCCAATGTTTCAATCTCACATGTTAAAAGCAACTCATCATTTTCAATCATATAGTTTAGCCAGTTTTTTGACGTTAATGAAAGACTAATTCTGCACCATTGCGAATCCCAGTTTTCGGTAGTTGAAGGCCGATAACCACTAATTTGTATTTGAAAAACAATTCCGTCTAGATCAAGTTTTAGCCACATTGAAATTCCCCTTTTCTTTTTTATTTCTTTTACTGGGCTTAACCAGCAAGGATAATCAACATATTAGTAAAATTAAGATATGTTGGTTAACCTATTTCGCGACTTATAATGCCGACGTTCAACCCGACCACACAACCTCAAATATTTCTAAAAAAACATCTAAATCGTGCACTCACGAAGGCTGACATCTAACCTGACCACTCGCCAAGCACTGACATCTAAATTGCTCTATCACAAGGTTTTTTTGATGTTTCGGCCTGTTCTCATGAAGTAAAAATCAGGCAATTTACGTGCAGTGGTTTTGGGGATGGAAACCTCGAAATGCCCTTATATCAAGGCCTTTTTCACGCTTGTTTTTCAATCTTTGACATCAATACTACCGTCTCAACGTGATGAGTCTGGGGGAACATGTCTACCGGCTGAACATATTTAGGCTCATATCCCTGCCCGGCCAGAAGTTTTAAATCTCTGGCCAGGGTAGCGGGATTGCAGGAGACATAAACAATCCGCTCCGGCCCCATTTCAGCCATGGCCTGTAGTACCTCCGGCTCACAGCCTTTCCGGGGCGGGTCAACCACAATTACCTCTGTCCTTATTTCTTTAGCTGCCATCCGGGGCAGAACTTCCTCCACCTTCCCTACTACAAAATCAACATTGCCTATTCTGTTCTTTTCTGCATTTTCCCTGGCATCTTCTATGGCCTCCGGGATAAATTCAATCCCATAAACCATTTTTGCCTGGCGGGCCAGAAGTAAAGTAATTGTTCCTATTCCGCAGTAGGCATCAATGACGGTTTCCTTTCCTGTCAGCCCGGCAGCCTCCAAGGCCTCCTTGTATAAAATTTTTGTCTGTTCCGGGTTGACCTGGGTGAAGGATTCGGCAGAAACACTAAATTCCAAATCGTTCATTTTATCTTCCAGGCTTTCCTCTCCCCAGATTACTCTGCTTTTCCTACCTAATACGGGACCATAGGGTTTAGGATTAATATTTTGAACAATGCTTGCCAAATCCGGAACCTGCTCCCTTAAAAAAAGGGCAAATTCTTCTCCTTCCGGGAAATTCTCATTTTGAGTTACGAACACAGCCATGGTCTTTTCTGTCTCCGGAGAAACTTTGAAAACCAGATGTTTTAAGTTATTTCCTTTCAACCTAGAAAGGTAGCTCCGAGCTACCTCTAGTAATTGATTGATCTTTTCATGCTGAAGAAAACAGTTTTCTATGGGAACCAGCTGATGGCTTCCCGCCTTAAAAAAACCGATTTGATTACTTCCATTATGAGCAAGGGGAAACTGCCCCCTATTTCGGTAGTTCCATATCTTTGCCGCCCCTTTAATTTCCCTGACCAAATCAGCAGGAAAACCGCCGATCCGGGTTATGGCATCCTTAACCAGCTGGGTTTTTAACTCTAACTGTCTTTTGTAGTCAACATGCTGGAGCTGGCACCCACCGCAGTAGCCGTAAACCGGACAGACCGGTTCTATCCTGCCCGGTCCTTCCTCAAGTAAGTCAACCAGTTCTCCCCGGGCAAAATTTTTCTTTACCTCTTTTATTCTTACTCTTCCTCTATCACCGGGAATAGTATAAGGAACAAAGACAGCAAAGCCTTCAACCCTTCCTACCCCTTCCCCGGAATTAGTAAAGCCGGTAAAACTTAATTCTAACTCCTGATCCAAGTCTACCGGAACCTTTCTTTTTTTGTTTTTTCCCATTTTCCTTCCTCCATAATTTCTTTTTATCTATTTAAATGTTATATTTTTCCCTGCTTTTTACCTGTTTATTTTTTCATTGTTGCTGTTTAAATTGGAAAAACTATAATCGTCCGGTTAATTTTTTAAAAGGAGATGGTAGTGTGCAGGAAAATATAGGTAAGTTAGACCAGTATCTTAGAATTACCGGTGGATTGACCATGTTGGGAATGGGAATTCGCCGGGATTCACCTCTCCTTATGATGCTCGGCTCAATGAAAGTTGCCGAAGGAATAACCAAATTCTGCCCTATGCTGTATATGATGGGGCTGTCTACTAAAGAAAAAGACCTAAGTGAAGAAACTAACGTTGAAAGCTCATTTAATCCTGAGATTTAACCGGACAAGCCGCCTTAAAGGCGGCTTTTTTTAAAATTTAATAATAACTTATTAATAAACTTGTATTAATTCCCAATAATATGTTATGCTAAAAAACACAAACTGCCAAGTCTAGCCGGTTATCTTATGCAGGTTACTACATTAATTAAATATATCAAAAATATCAAAAGGAGGCATTAATAATGAATAAAGTAAAAAAAATTGCAATCGTAGGCTATGGAAACATTGGCAAATACGCATTACAGGCTATTGAAGCTGCTCCTGATATGGAAGTGGCCGGTATTGTCAGACGTCCCACTTCCCTCAACCAGCCCGTTCCCAAGGAACTGGCCAATATCCCTATTGTTGGATCGATCAAAGAATTGGAAAAGGTAGATGCCGCCATTTTAGCTGTTCCCACCCGCTCGGTAAGTGAATACGCCAAAGAAATATTATCACTGGGCATTAATACTATAGACAGCTTTGATATTCACGGACAGATTGTCAGCTTAAGGCAAGAATTAAACGAGGTTGCTCAGCAGCACAATGCTGTGGCTATTATCTCTGCCGGCTGGGACCCGGGTACTGACTCTATGATTAGAGGCATTTTAGAGTTTATGGCCCCCCAGGGTCTTACCTATACTAATTTCGGCCCGGGCATGAGTATGGGACACACTGTGGCTGTTAAATCAAAAGCGGGAGTAAAAGACGCATTATCTATAACTATTCCTATAGGAACCGGCCTCCATCGCAGAATGGTTTACGTAGAACTGGAAGAAGGAGCTGATTTTGAAGAAGTTAAACAGAGCATCTTAGAAGATCCTTATTTCGCCCATGATGAAAGCCATGTTTTTGAAGTTGCCAGTGTTAAGCCTCTAATTGACATGGGACACGGAGTAGTAATAGAACGCAAGGCTACCTCCGGCCAAACTCCAAACCAATTAATTAAATATGAAATGAGAATCAACAACCCTGCCCTGACAGGCCAGGTCATGGTAGCTGCCGCCAGAGCAAGCTTTAAGCAAAAACCAGGAGCCTATACCATGATTGAAGTTCCTATTATTGATTATATCTATGGAGATCGGGAAGAATTGATTAAACACTTAGTTTAGAGACGGATAACTTTCTTGACAGGACCTTATAATCATAATAGACTGTAATTATAATTTTAAAAAGATATTCAGTCATCCGGGAAAAACCGGATGGCTTTTTATCTGGCAAAAGGATGTGGTTTATTCATGAAAATCAGTTTTGAAAAAGAAAAAAAGTATACCCTTTTTTATGTAAATCTTGTCTTGCTGCAGTGTTTATTATGGGGAATTAGCAACCCTTTAGCCAAAATGGGGTTAGAAGTTATTTCTCCTTTTTATTGCCTTGCCCTCCGCTACCTGATCGCTTTTTCCTTATTTCTGCTTTTCTTTGGCAAGCGAATTTTAACTAAAATAAACAAGGAATATTTTATACCTTGCTTAATTATCTCTATCTTTACAACTATCTCCTTTAACGCTTCTATCATTTGTTTAATGTATACCTCGGCAACCAATGCCGGATTTTTAATCTCAACCCCGATTCTTTTCACACCGCTTTTTTCTTTAATTATTTTAAAGCAAAGAATAGACAAGAAACGTCTGCTGCCTATTATAAGTGTGACCATCGGTCTTTACTTTCTCTGTAATGGAAATAGCGGTTTTTCCTTTGGTTGGGGTGAAGCCCTGGCTTTATTAAGTTCCATCAGCGGAGCCTGCATGTTAACTTTTAGTTCCAAATACCTGCAGGACTTGGACTCCCTACTGGTATCAACAATTCAGTCAGGAACTACCGGCCTATTCACTTTTATTCTGGCCTTAATTTTTGAAGATTTTCCAGGGTTTACCGGCATACCCCCTTTAGGCTGGGGAGTAATTCTTTATTTAGGTGCGTGCTGTACCTTTCTTGCTTATATCTTCCAAAACACTGCCTTAAGCCATATCCCGGCAAACTATGTTGCCCTGGCCTTTTGTTCCGAACCAATTTTTACAGCCATTGCCTCCTACTTTTTATTGGGTGAAACGCTGACTATCAAAGGATTTATCGGGGCAATTTTAATTATGCTGAGCATTATAACAGCTTCCGTCATGCCTGAAGAACAGGCTTGGAAGGAAAAATACCAGGAGGGATAAAAGAATTGTTACATCATAATAAGCCTAAAAGGAAAGAATCGCTACAATTACAGCGATTCTTTCCTTTAATTTATAAATAATTTATAAAGATTCTCTTAAATACTTATCAATGGCTTTTGCTGCCTTCTTACCTGCTCCCATGGCCAAAATAACCGTAGCAGCACCTGTTACCGCATCTCCTCCGGCATATACTCCTTCCTTGCTGGTTGCACCTGTTTCCTCATCGACAATAATTCCGCCCCATTTTTGAGTTGCCAAACCGGGAGTACTGGCTGTAATCAGGGGATTGGGACTTTGACCAATGGCAATAACCACAGTATCAACATCAATAATATGTTCAGACCCTTTCTTCTCGATTGGTCTCCTTCTGCCGGACTCGTCCGGTTCTCCCAGTTCCATTTCTACACATTCCATTCCCTTTACCCATCCATCTTCCGTTCCAATTATTCTGGTTGGGTTAGTTAGGATCTTAAAAATAATCCCCTCTTCTTTAGCATGATGTACCTCTTCCAATCTGGCCGGCATCTCCTGTTCAGAACGCCTGTAAACAATGTATACCTCCTCGGCACCCAGTCGTTTTGCACTTCTGGCAGCATCCATGGCGACATTCCCGCCGCCAACAACGGCAACTTTTTTTCCAACCTTTATCG
>DUMD01000046.1 GCA_012840065.1 Clostridia bacterium | reverse complement strand
GATATTTACTAAAACTCCCCCTTCTTGGCTGTTTAAAGCCCGTATGCTTATTAAGGCAACAGACGCTAAAATGAGAAGGACTATTTTTTTCTTACGATGTTTTTGAAATAAGGGGGAAATTTTTTCCTTTACCCTTTTCCCTAATGTCTTTGAATTATAATTATCCTTTTCCTGAACGACAGTATCAACTTTCATAATTCTCTCCTCCAAAAATTATAAATTTTCTCTAATTATAATAAACGTAATAAATTCAATAATCACTTCAAAGAATAATAAAACAATTTGTACATTAACTACTTTTTAGCTAGCAAGCTGTATTTTAGCAACTCGTTAATTTTGCTCCGCTTATACTTGTCATAAACAGGTATCTCAATATCTCCATTAATTCATTAATTATAATTAATAGCAAGACGCCCAGAAGATTACACAACCGAGCGACAGTCTAGATCATTGAATAAAGTTTATCCCATAGTTTACCTTAAGGCAATGCACTAAAAACAGGCTTTCAGATTTTCTTGAGAACAATAAAAACTGTTTTCCCTAAAACTAAAATTCAACTATATGTAATCGCTGGTTATTGCTTATTCAAAACAAATCTATAAATTTTTAACCTCATAATAAACCGGATTAGCTTTTGAAAGTTTCAAAGAAAAATAAAATAGAAGAAAACAGGTTAGAACGACTATGCAAAATAAATAAGGCATTGCCTCTTGCAATGCCTTATTAACACGTTTAAGTTGAAAACTATGCATCCTATTCAGTATCTCCATTCTAAAATAAATAAGTATAGCCGTTTTATCCAATATCAATACTTCGTAATATGCTTTATTTTTGTACTAATAAGAAATCTTTCCACCCTGAGAAATATCATCAAGTTTTTTTAGCATTCACATACTCAATAGCTTCCTTGCCGGTTATGTGTTCAATGTCAATTGCTACAATATAAGCCTGCCTACATCCGGTTATTTCCTTATACTTAGCTTCTTCAGGCTGACCTCCCGAATATTTTTCCACTAAAGCCTTAAAAGCTTCTAACCTTTCATCACCTTCTACAATTCTTGCTTTACCAAAAGCAATAACACTGCGGAAATAGGTAGTATATTCCTCACTTACTATCGTATCTTCATCTATCACTGCAAAAGACACCTTTGGATTTTTTGTAATGGCATCGATTTTATGCCCTACTTTGGCTGAATGAAAATAAATTTTATCATTGAAATAAACATAGCTAAGTGGAACTGCATAGGGATAACCATCATCACCTAAGCAGGCCAGAACACCATTTGTGCATCTGTTCATGACAGCTAAAGTATCTTCCCTTGATAATAATTGCTTACTTCTTCTCATTTCTCTAAACATTAGCCTTCCCTCATTTCAATCGCATAATTATAAAATACCATACCACTTGAGCAATACCACATTTTAAGCTATCAATTTTTTGCACAAGCTCTCCATAGGCGAATTCTCCAGATAATAGTTCCTAAGATAAAACCCCCCAGGGCCGGCATAAGCCAGCCAAACCCATAGTCAAATCCCGGCAAATACAGGTGAGCAAAGCTAATTATCTTGCTCATTGTCATAGTTTCCTTTATAGCCGTCGGTAAGGCATTACACAAATCGAAAAAGGCGGCAATAATCGTTAAACCGGTTGTCCACCCATATATGTCCCTTTGTTTATTAATGACTGGTGCCAGTAGTGATAATATAATCAAAGTAATTGCCAGCGGATAAAGAAACATAAGTACCGGCAGGGATAGCTGAATAATCTTATTTAAGCCGAAATTGGCAATGGCAAAAGAAAAAACTGTAAACATAATAGCATAGGAGTTATAAGATGCCGAGTTTGGAAACATCTCGCTAAACATTTGAGCACAGGAAGTAATTAAACCAATTGCTGTTTTCAAACAGGCAACGGTTACAATAGCAGCCAGCAATACCTTACCTATAAATCCAAAATAATGCTCGCTAACCATGGACATAATTATTCCTCCGTTATCACCCCTGCCCACGCTGCCTAGACTGGTTACCCCCATATAAGCCAGTGAGGCGTAAATAACACTCATTCCCACAACACATACTAAACCAGATTTAAATATTTCAACCGCTTTCCTGTTTGGATTTTTTATACCTAACCTTTCAATATTGGAAATAATAATAATAGCAAATGCAAGAGAAGCTAAAGCATCCATGGTATTGTACCCATCTAATATTCCCGCAAACAATGGCTTATCAATGTAATTTCCCTGGGCTGCAAATTGACTGACCTGCCCCATTGGTTTAACATAGACTGCAATCATTAGTACTGATAAAAGCACCAAAAAGACAGGAGTAAGATATTTACCAATCCAATCCAGAATCCTTCCCGGCCGCAGAGAAAAATAAAGGGTAACTACAAAAAAGATTAATGAAAATAGAAATAAGCCAAGTTGAAGGTATTCTTTTCTAATAAAAGGATTTAAACCTACTTCAAAAGCAACGGTGGCAGTCCGGGGAATAGCAAATAAAGGCCCGATTGTTAAATAAAGCATACAGGTAAATAAAATTGAATAAATTCTACTAACAGGTTTTGCCATGGCAAATAAACTTTCGCTTTGTGAAAGGGCACTGGCAACAACTCCTAACAGGGGAAGTCCCACCCCGGTAATTAAAAAGCCAATCGTTGCTTGTAAAGTATTATTACCGGCCAACTGGCCCATTTGAACAGGAAAGATCAAATTACCCGCTCCGAAAAACAGTCCAAATAGTAAAGAACCGATTAATAAATTTGATTGAAAATTAAGCTTTTCTTTCATCAAATAAAACTCCTTTTATTATTCTTTTATCCCAATAAAACTTAAAATTTGTTCTCCAGCAGGTTTTACATTAGGGGAGCAAAAATACGAAAGATTGAATAGAGGAGGGAATGGTACCATTTTATATTATTGACATCCTCTGTGGTAATCTGGCGGCATACTTCCAAGGTTTTAAGAAAATCCTCTTTCATCGTGGAAATACTGTTGTCCCTGTATAACCAAACTGCACATTCAAAATGCATAAAAAGGCTGCGATAATCCATATTAATCGTTCCAACCACCCCATACTCGTCATCCACGGTAAAAGTTTTGGCATGCATAAAGCCGGGGGTATACTCATATATTTTCACCCCATTGGTAACAAGCATTTTGTAATATGAGCGGGTAACTCTTTGAACAACCCAGCTATCGCCACGACTAGGAGTAATAATACGTACGTCCACTCCGCTTTTGGCTGCAGTAGCCAGAGACATAGCCATTTCATTATCAATAATCAAATAAGGTGTAGTAATATAGATATACCTCTTAGCCTTATTAATGAGATTAAGATAAACCGTCTTGCCAACCGGCTCATCATCCAAAGGATTGTCCGAAAAAGGCTGGATACAGCCCCTTCCCTGGGGCACATCAATTATTTGATTTTTAGGTCTAAACTGATTAAAATCCTCTTCTACTCCCCGTAAATAATCCCACATGGCCAGGAAAATCACAGTCAAACTCCACACTGCATCCCCCTTCAGCATTACAGCGGAATCTTTCCAATGGCCATATTTCTCGATCTCATTAATATATTCATCAGCCAGGTTTATACCCCCTGTAAATCCTACCTTTCCGTCAATAACGGCAATTTTTCGATGATCTCGATTATTAAGCTTTAAACTTAAGATAGGAATTAGAGGATTAAAAACACAACATTTAATACCCATTTTTTCTAGTCTTTTATCATAACCAAGAGGCAGAGTAAACAGGCA
The DNA here is from genome assembly GCA_012840065.1 of Clostridia bacterium. Classification (GTDB taxonomy): domain Bacteria; phylum Bacillota; class DUMD01; order DUMD01; family DUMD01; genus DUMD01. The sequence continues at coordinate 614 of DUMD01000046.1, read as the reverse complement.
GCCTATTCCGTCATAAATCACCCGTACATCTACTCCCTGCTGTGCTTTTTCAACCAGGATATCCAGAATACTGTTCCACATTATCCCTTCCTCAATAATATAATACTCCAAAAAAATATACTTTTCTGCTTTCCGCAACTCCTCTATAAACCTGGCAAACTTCTTTTCGCCAAGCGGAAAGTACTCAGCAATGGTATTGACATAAGGCGGACAATAGGAATAATCCTGAATATATCTGGATTGATTAGCAGCATTTTCGTCTAAACTTGCCAGCCAAGCTAAAATTTGGGGTTGTTTATTTAGAGAAGCTCGCATTTTTTCTTCAATGACATGCATCTTATTCCTCATCCGCTTGCTGAGTTTACTGCGGCCAACAAAGAAATAAAACAACCCTCCAAAAATTGGAAAAGACAAAATAGGAATAATCCAGGCCAGCTTATAATCCGGATGAGTCTTATTATTGATAATCACAAAAACTGCCACAATACTGGCTAGTAAGCTGATGGCATAAAAGAAAGGGAAAAATTGATTGAACCTGATAATAACAGCAATCAATACTAATAATTGTAATGCAATGGTTATAGCTGCAAAAGTAACCCTATGAAAAAGGACTT
>DUMD01000045.1 GCA_012840065.1 Clostridia bacterium | reverse complement strand
TAAACATTACTCTTCCGGCCGAAGCGGAAAATGCTCAAGCAATGCCCTTTGCAGAATAATGATTTAAGAAGAAAGGTCTGATTGTAAAACAATCAGACCTATTTTTTATTCTTAAAATAAACTAACAAAAATTACATATCCTCAGGGAAAAACAAAGAAAATTGCAGTTTTTTACCATTCCGAGGATGAAAAACTCCACCTCATTACCAAAAATCTTCCCTTGATTTTTAGGCTGTTCATTAAACTGCTGCAAATCCTGTTCAGCCACACCCAAACTTCCTCTTTCTTTATCTCATCTAATCAGGTAAAGAAAGGATTTGTGGACCTTCATTGGTAATGGCAACTGTATGTTCAAATTGGGCGGACAGACTTCCATCGGCAGTCACAACCGTCCAACCATCCCGCAAAATATTTACCTTATAATCTCCCATATTTACAATGGGTTCCACCGCAATAACCAAACCCCGTTTAAGCTCAAGCCCGGTTCCCTTCTTGCCAAAGGAAGGAACTTCCGGAGGCTCGTGCATAAATTTACCTATCCCATGGCCAATAAATTCCCGAACAATAGAATACCCTTGACTCTCAACATAGGTCTGCATAGCATAACCGATATCACCTATCCGATTTCCAACCACACATTGTTCAATTCCCAAGGCTAGTGCTTGCTTAGTTACCTCCAGTAAACGCTTTTTTTCCTCCGAAATTTCCCCAACCCCAACTGTTATTGTGGAATCGCCGCAATATCCATTCAGCTGCATCCCGGCATCAATACTAACAATATCACCTTCCTTCAAAACCTGAGTGGGAGAAGGAATACCATGTACAACCTGGTTATTTACTGAAGTACAAATACAACCCGGAAACTTAGCCATTTCCTTGAAAGTAGGGATTGCACCTAATTTGCGAATATATTCCTCGGCAAATTCATCCAAATCTTTAGTCGTAATACCAGGACGGACAAGTTTAGCCAACTCTTGTAATAATTTACCGACTTCCCTGTTGACTTCCCTCATAAGCTTTATTTCTCTATCTGTTTTTAATCTAATCTTCAATTCTTCTCCCCCTTTATATATAACCATACTTTAATAATTAAACCCTTGACTTTTATTTTTTAAAAAGCCTATCACAATTTCTATTATAATTCTAATTATTACAAAGCGCAAAACTTCGGCTCTCATTAATCGTGACTTACAAGAAGGGAGAAAAGAGCCGGAAAATAGCTTCTAACCACTTCTGGCTTAACGGCCGATTTTTATACTCTTCATAATTTATTAATTTACTCTCCTGCAAATCTTTTTCAAAATCTTTCTGCACCTTATCCACCACCTGGTTTGAAAAAATAAAAGCATTGACTTCAAAGTTTAACTGAAAACTTCTCCTGTCAAAATTAGCCGTTCCTATAGAACAAACTACTCCATCAACAATCAGGGTTTTGGTATGAATAAAGCCTTTATTATAAAAATAAATCTTCACCCCAGCTTCCATTAATTCTTCCAAATAAGAAAGGCTAGCATAATAAACAATTTTTTTATCCGGCTTGCCGGGAATAATAATTCTAACATCTACCCCGCTTGCAGCAGCTGTTTTTAAAGCCATCAAGATGCTTTCATCAGGAATAAGATAAGGACTGGTGAGATAAATATAATTCTTGGCAGAAGTTAAGATAACAAAATAAGCCTGTAAAATCGACTTCCATTTTAGATCAGGACCGCTGGGAACTATCTTAATTAGCTGCCGGCCCAGCTGCTTATTAATAGTAGGAAAATATTTATTGCCAGAAATTAATTCATTGGATACAAAATACCAATCCCGAAGAAATATTTTCTGCAGAATAGACACTGCCTCCCCCTCAATTTTTAAATGGGTATCCCGCCAATGATGAAATTTTTTGCCGGCCCCAATATATTCATCACCAATATTCAAACCGCCTAGATAGCCCGTTTCGCCATCAACAACAATAATTTTCCGATGATTACGGTAATTAATTGCACTATTGAAAAATGGAAAAGGAAACCTTATCGGCAAAAAAGAACAAACCTCTACCCCTCCAGCCCTCAATTCCCTGATATAGCGTTTTCTTATTCCCCAACTTCCCAACCAATCATAAATAACTCTTACCTCTACTCCTTCTTTAGCCTTCTGGATTAAGATATTTTTAACTTTGTTTCCGAGTTTATCATCCCGAATAATATAATATTCAAGGTGAATATGATTTTTTGCCCCTAGTAGAGACTTTTCAATCTCTCTAAAAGTTTCTTTACCATCAGTAAGCACTTTGGCACAATTATTTATAGTAAAAGGATTAGAGGAATTTTTCAAAAACAAGTTAAAAATTTTTTCCCTTCTGTCTCTAAAAGGAATCAACTCTTCCGCTTCTTCCGTCTGGTTAGCTTTAAATCCATTTATTAAATCGTATCTGGCATAGTGGGAAGAAAGTTTATTAAATAACTTGTTTTGGCTGATGTTTAATCCTAAACATAAATAAAAAATGAAACTCCAGGCGGGGAAAAGAATAACAAGAGGAAGCCAAAGCAAAGTTAAGTAGGAATCCCTATTAGCTAAAGTTATAATGCTAAAAACACTAATTAAAAGTACTAGGTAAAGAAACAGCAGAAGAAAAGAAAAATCTTTAATTAAAATGATAAGATCCATTGTCACCATCCCTGAGTACAATCATAGGCTGATTTTTTAAATCTGACCGGTCGAACCCGGCCTTCCAGCTTTAGAGGCTAGTAAAAGATATTGTTTAAACTTCAAAACAATATTATGATTATATAGTAAGAGAGTTGGTAAAGTATCAACTTTATGTTCAACCTAATAAGGATATCATTTAATAGGTTTAGCATTTTTCAAAAAACTATGAACTTAATCATTTTTACCGTTAAATAAGCTCGCAGCTAACAGTATCAATACTGAACTTGAATTTCTTCCTGGGGGTGGTCGAAATAAATCTAGTCAAAGCTTATGGAAACGTAATCAAAAAAAATTTTGCTAAACCTGAAACCGTCTTAAAACTCATCATTCTGGGGATCTTTTATGAATACAGCAGATTGACTATTTTCCCTAATAAAAAAACTCCTAAGTCTATTCAATATCTAAACCGCCTAGGCCTCAAATTCATTCTAGAACCATTAAAAAATCCCCAAAAATCCGCCTGGGTAACCCTGATGGCCCCATCTCAAATTCTCCATGCCATGGATATTTATCCGCTTTTTATCGAAGCATTCTCCTCATTTTTATCCGGTATGGAATGCGAGACTGTTTTTATTGATTATGCTGAAAAAATAGGAATAGCAGAGAGTTTATGCAGCTATCACAAGGCTTTTCTAGGGGCTGGTGAAGCAGGAATATTGCCTAAGCCACAGTTTGCAGTTACTACATCCCTTATTTGCGACGGCAATATAAATACCATGAAATATCTAGCAAAAAAATATGAAATACCCTATTATGCTCTAGATATACCTTACGAATACAATAAGGGCAGCGAAGAATATGTCATCGGTCAACTTAAAGAACTGGTGGCAATGATTGAAAATGCAACCGGGAAAAAGCTGGAGGAAGAAAAATTAAAAGAAGTTCTCAAACGAGAACAAAAATCTAGAATCTACCAAAAAAAATATTTAGCTCAGCTAAAAAATAAGTCTTTTCCTACCACTCTCACCTCAGAAATGTTTATGCTCTTTACAGCCCACGTCTTTATGGGAAGGAAGGAAACTTGTAAATTTTACGAAATGCTGGTGGATGAAATCAAAAATTACCCTGAAAGTGAAAAGATAAAAATATTTTGGGTTCACCTGATGCCTTTTTATCAGCATTCCTTAAAAGAATATTTTAATAATAACCCTCATTATCAGCTTGTTGGCTGCGATTTATACTTTGATTATGCAGATGAAATTGATTATAACAACCCCTATCAGACCTTAGCAAGAAGAATGCTGCTTAACCGCTATAACGGCTGCTACCAAAGGAGAGTAAAACATATTTCTAATCTGATAGAAAATCAAAACCCCGATGGAGTAATAAATTTCTGCCATTGGGGATGCAAACAGTCCAGCGGTGGAGTTATGCTCCTAAAAGAGGAAATGAAACAGAAAAACATTCCTTTTTTAATTCTGGAAGGAGATGGAGTAGATAAAAGAAATGGTCAGGATGGTCAAATTAGAACAAGGTTGGAAGCCTTTATGGAAATCTTAGAAAAAAACAACAGTAGGTGATAAAATGATTGGATATGTTTGTAAATACACACCCATTGCCATTATTGAAAGTTTTGGCGAAAAGACTTGTCGGCTGGAACCAACCACCTCCAATTTTGACCAGGCCCATACCTATACTCATCCTAACATCTGCAGCTATGCTAAGGCAGTTTTAGAACAATGCCTAAATGAAAATTTTAACCAGCTCATCCTTACTACCTGCTGCGATAGTATAAAAAGAATCGCTGATTTGCTTGCAGCTCAAAATAATTTAAAATTTCTCTATTTGCTGGATCTTCCCAGAAAGAGGAACGCTGCTGGCGAACAAAAATTCACCCAGGAATTAATAAAATTAATCCAGGCTTATGAAAAGTTTACTCAGACCAAATTTTCCCCAGCTAATATGCTGAAAATCTTAACTACAAAGGAAAATAAACCTATTTCAACCGCTGGTGACAAATTAAAGATAGGTGTTACAGGGGCAAGATGCCCTC
>DUMD01000044.1 GCA_012840065.1 Clostridia bacterium | reverse complement strand
ATGTCTATATTGCCACCGGCCGTTTTCTACCCCTGCGCTTAAGCGGAGCAATTATTGCTGGTATTGGCTTTGCTGCTGCCTTCTATGGTTTTAAACGAACTTTTCGTTCTTTAATCAGCGCTCTTCTTCCTGAGGATGAAGAAGGGGTGGCGGAAATTTTAGTTCAAAAAAGGCAATTAGAACGGGGGCCTAAAATAGTTGTGCTGGGGGGAGGAACCGGTTTAAGCAATCTGTTAAGAGGAATTAAAAAATATTCCGGTAATGTGACGGCTATTGTTACAGTTACTGATAATGGGGGAAGTTCGGGAATACTCCGGGAAGAATTGGGAATTTTACCCCCAGGGGATATTCGCAATTGTTTAGTTGCTTTGGCTGATACCGAGCCTTTAATGGAAAAACTCTTTCAATATAGGTTTGATAGCCGGTCTGGGTTGGCAGGTCATAGTTTTGGCAATCTTTTTATTGCGGCCTTGTCAGAGATAACCGGCGATTTTGAGTTGGCGATAAAAGAATCTTCTAAGGTTCTGGCGGTAAGGGGAAGGGTGATTCCCTCTACCCTGGAAAACGCTGTTCTTTGCGCCGAAAGTGAATCCGGCCGAATTATTAAAGGTGAAACGGAGATCGTAGCAAACCAGGAAAAGATTAAGAAACTGTTTTTGGAACCGGCTGATTGTTCTCCGGTAACCGAAGCCCTGGATGCACTTTTGAGTGCAGATATGATAGTTTTTGGTCCTGGAAGTTTATATACCAGTATTATTCCCAATTTGCTGGTCAAAGGGATAGTGGAGGCTATTAAAAATTCTAAAGCCTTAAAAGTATATGTTTGCAATGTAATGACCCAGCCAGGGGAAACCGACGGTTACAGTGCGGCCGATCACTTGGCGGCCCTTAACAGTTATCTTGGGCAGGATATTATTGATTATATAGTTGTCAATAATCAAGAAATAAGTAAAGATTTAATAGAAAAATATCAGAAAGAGGGTTCCCAGCCGGTAATAGTTGATTTGAAAAGGTTGATCGAAATGAAGGTAAAAATCATTGCCAGGTCTTTGATCCAGGAAAGTGATTATGTTAGGCACGATCCGGAGCGTTTAGCCCAGACTTTAATTGCTTTAGCGGTAAAGAAAAGAGGGGCTTTAGATAAAATTTTGGGGTGGGATTTAGTGGCTTATTTGGCCCATACTTTTACCCGTAAACTAAAAACAAAAGGGTGATTGAATGTCATTCTCTAGAAGAACCAAAAATGAGCTGTCCAGGTTAGTAGTTAATAAACCCTGCTGCCAACTGGCGGAACTGTCCGCTTTAGTACGGTTTGGCGGGATAATTCAATTGAGCAGCGGGCGGCGCCTTGCGCTAAATATTGTTACGGAGAACGCAGCGGTAGCCAGGAGAGTTTTTACTATGTTGAAAAAAGTGTTAGGAATACCGGTTGAAATAGCTGTCCGCAAAAAAACCAGGCTACGCAAGAATAACAGCTATCTAGTCCGGATTCCTCCTCAGGCCGACGTTGGCGAGGTATTGTCTAAACTAAAAATCCTGGGTGAGGAGAATAGTTTAGATCTTAAACTAAAAACTGACTTTTTAAAGAATAAATGCTGCCGCCGGGCATTTTTAAGAGGGGCCTTTCTGGGCTGTGGATCTCTGAGTGATCCGGGAAAAGCCAATCATTTAGAGTTGGTAGTTGAGGATAGCGATAATGCTGAACAGCTAAAAGAATTAATTAATTCCTTTGGTTTACAGGCCAAAACGGTAAAGAGAAAAAATAAATGGATTGTTTATTTGAAGGATGGAGAAGAAATTGTCATTTTTTTAAACTTGATCAAAGCCTACTCTGCCTTACTTAATTATGAAAATATTCGTATAGTAAAGGATGTGCGGAATAATGTCAATAGAATAGTAAATTGTGAAACGGCTAATCTAACAAAAATGGTTAATGCTGCTGTCCGGCAGATTGAAGTTATTAACTGGATTAAGGATCATGTCGGGTTGGATTATCTTCCCCCGAATTTGAAAGAATTGGCTGAAATCCGTTTACAGTATCCGGAAAAAAGCTTAAAGGAACTGGGGGAAATGTTGGACCGTCCCATTGGGAAATCCGGGGTTAATCACCGGATGAGAAGAATAGAGGAAATAGCCGAAGAGCTTAAAGGAAGAAAAAAGTAAAGGTCTCTTTTTAGGAGAGACCTTTTACTAATAAGTTTTCTTTTTTTAGCTCAAAGGCATAGTTATAGAGTTCACTATAATATTCTCTAATCATTCTTTCGGAAGAAAGCAATTCTTCTCCCATTTTAATACTTGCTTTCATCATTCTTATCCAGCGGGTTTTATCTTCATAGTAGATAGGAATAATTTCTTTGAAGAGAACATGATAGAATGCCTGCAGGTCATATTCATCCTGATCCCAATTTTCTAAAGGTTCTCCGATTATTTCATCTAAAATCCAACCGCTTTCTTGATGGGTTATAGCTTCCCCAACCCAACCGTCCAGCACACTGACATTGAGGACTCCATTAAGAGCTGCTTTCATGCCTGAAGTTCCGCTTGCTTCCATAGGACGGAGAGGATTATTAAGCCAAACATCGCAGCCCTGAACCATTAAACGGGCAATATCCATATCATAGTCTTCCAGAAAGACCACATGATTGGGATACCTTTTGCTAATTTCTACAATCTGCTGAATAATGTTTTTCCCTTGATGATCATTAGGATGAGCTTTTCCAGAATAAATTAGCTGCAGTTTATTAGTTTTAAATAAGGGTTCCAAAAGATCCAATCTTTTAAAAATAAGTCCTCCCCGCTTATAGGCTGCGGCCCTGCGGGCAAATCCTATGGTTAGGATATCGGGTTTTAGTTCTACTTTATTCTGTTTTGCAATGTAATCTAATAATTTCTTTTTTAGTTTTTGGTGAACAGAAGCAAGGTCCTTATTCTGTTCATAGGCTTGTTTTATTTCCTGATTCTGCCAGGTACTTAGGTGTACCCCGTTGGTAATGGCTATGATCTGAGCTGCATTATCAATGTGCTGCCACATTTTTTGGGCTGTTTTTTCGTGGGCTTGAGAAACTGCATTAGCTTTACAAGCTAGTCTTAGGGCTGCTATGGTCATATTGAAAGGATTTCCTCCCAATTCTGTTAACTGTTCGTAACTAAGTCCGTTATTTGCTTCCATATGCATTAAAAGCCCGCAATTATGAACTTCATTTCCTGCTTCTACCGGGGTATGGGTAGTAAAAACTACTTCTTTTCTGGTAGCTTCCCAGGCTTCCCTAAAGCTCATACCGGCAGCCATTTTTTCTCGAATTAGTTCTAAACCGGCAAATACGGCGTGCCCTTCATTAAAGTGATAAACATCCACATCTAGGTTCAGGGCTCTTAAAGCTCTGATTCCTCCCACACCTAAAATGATTTCTTGAGCTATCCGGTCCTGTTCGCTTCCCCCATACAACCTGGTGGTTATCCAGCTATGTTCGCTGCCCGGAAAACCGGCATCCAGTAGGTATAGAGGATTATTCCCAAACATGTCCACTTTCCAAACTTTACAAGTGACTTCTGTTCCCCGTACTCTGCATTTGACTGTTACATTAGTATCTTGGATTATCCCTGAAAAATCATAATTCTGATAGTGGTCGTGAGGATAGTTGTCTTGTCCGATTAATTGGGTTGTGTAGTCCTGCCGCCAAAGGATCCCTACTCCTATTATTGGCACATTGAGATCTTTGGCTGCTTTTAAATAATCCCCAGCCAGGATTCCCAATCCTCCGGCGTAAATGGGCAGGTTTTTGCTTAAACCATATTCCATACAAAAATAAGCTACTTTAGGCGTCTTGTTTTGCTTCAAATTTTCCATCCCCCTTATTAGTTTTTTGTTTAAACAATATTTTCTTTTGCCGGGGTTAAATTTGAGCTGTAAACCCTATAGTCAATTTCGGGGAAAATATTATCTTTGTGAGCAACAATGTTCAGCCAGGCTAGATCTAGCT
>DUMD01000043.1 GCA_012840065.1 Clostridia bacterium | reverse complement strand
TGATTATATGTGGGTTACCCAGATTTGTCAAGACCAGCTTCTACAAAAAAGAAAGAACTAAAGCTTGTCCTATTCCAATCAAAAAACCTAAAACTCCTCCCAAATATTCAATATGTTTGAGTTCTTGCCGGGCAACCTGTAAAACCAATCTTTCAAACTGTTCAAGAGAAAAAGCATTAAGCTTGTCCCTAATAATTTCAGCAGGTTTGATTCGCTTTTCAAACAGGACTGATAACTCGCTAACCATTTGCTCAAGCGCTAAAGGGATTTCCCTTTGTAAATACTCATTAATCACATCTAGAACAGCTTCTCTGATTTTTCCAAAAATAAAAGCAGGGATTTTTTCTTCTACTTTTCGCTGGACAGAATCGATGATAACTTGAGAAAAATCTTCCATCAGATGTTCTGATTTTAAATAAGCTATAATGTCTTGAGCGGATAAAAGTTCTCTTTCTATAACTTCACTAACACTAACTATAACATCTTCCCTGCGCTTAGGAATTAAACCCTGAATTTTGTAGTTTATAATTGGAATTCTAATTGGCTTATAAGGCCTAAAAAGCAATTTAATAGCCAAAACGTTCGTAATCCAGCCTATAACAGCACCAGTTAGAGGCAAAACAACATATCTCCCCCACAAACTAATCCTTCCCCCACTTTTTAAATTTTACCGGCTAGGGTTGAAAGGAGTAAAGTTCAACTGTTCTGCCGGTTTCAATTCACAGAGCTCGCATCCAGTACAGGTCGTAACTCTGCCTGTAAATACATTAAGAATGGTTTCTACTACTTCTTTTGTTCTATGGGCAGGACTACAATGAAGAATTATTTTTTCCGGTGCAATAGTAATTAATGCACTAACCAATAAATCATCATAATTAATCTCTGAATCAGTAATATCTAAAATAAAATCTTCAAGATAATCATTGCTTATAACCTGTTTTTGATGGTCAAGCAGCTTAAACAACCCAGCCCCTTCAATGACTACATGAACCTGGCTGATTCTTGGTTCTTGAACATCAACAAAATACCTTAACAACTTTATAAATTCTTGATATTCTTTTTCCATCAAATACTCGTCAATCGCCTTATTCACTGCATCTTCTAAGTCAGCAAAATAATCTTTGAGTCTAAAATTGATAAAGCCGCTAATTACTAATTCATTATTTTCTTCTAAATACTCAAGCATTCTATAGATAATTTTATTTTTCCTGTTAATTCTAGAAAGATAATTTTTTTTATATTTATCTTCGCTTTCCTTTAAAATTTTACAAGCATACTGAACTACCTGCTCCTGCTCCTCCTTGGAAAAATAATCAAAATTATTTTTAATAATTTTATTAATTAAATCATTTTCATATTTTTCCAAAATATACTCAGCTACACCATTCGCTACATAATGTTTAAAAAGGGAGCCTAGCTCATCTATTGGTAAAGTTGCCCGCTCCCAATCAACCACCATTGTACAGCTTAAAAATTTTAAATTGCCCTTTCTTTTTATTTGTATATCAGACTTAACTCCATCTACAACTAAAGAGTTAAGTTCAGTTACTATCTTTTGGTAAATTTTATCTACATCCATTTCTGTTCCTATTGCTAAAGTCAACATCTGCATTCAACTCCTTCCTTTGTATAATATAGTATATGTTCGACTT
>DUMD01000042.1 GCA_012840065.1 Clostridia bacterium | reverse complement strand
TAATAGACCTTTTTCGATAATACGTTTCTTCTCCTTCTTGTTTTCTACCAGTAATATTGGGGTATCTTTCAATAAATTCCAATACCAATTTTTGAGTTAAAACACCCTGTTTATGTTTTATTTCCGAAAGTAACTCTGTTCCTTGAAGCTTGATAACATCCTGCAAATATATATCTCCTGCATCTACACTCTCCTCAGCTTCAAACAATGTAATGGGTATTTCATTTTTCCCTTCTAAAATCTGCCAGGTAAGAGGACTCCATCCTTTCCCTTTAGGAAGGTCGCTTTCATGCACAACTAAGTTATGTTTATTCAGTTTAAGGTAATTTTTAGGAACTATCTGTTCACATCCCAAAAAAAATGCTAAATCCCCTTTGCTTATCTTACTGTAATGATCAATAGAATGAACTTCATGCCCCTGCTTTTTTAGTTCATTCTCTAATTCTTTAATATATGGAACAATCCAACTATTTGGGTTATCACACAAAAGAGTAATAATCATAGTAAACTTCCTTTCTTTTCCGCCAAGCATTACTGAAAATTGATATTAATATATTACTCTTTAACCTTCTTTTGCTCGACATGTGCATTTATCTTAGCTAAGTGTGGATATTTTTTTATTATCTTTAGTATATCATCAAATGCAAAATCAGTATTTTGGGGATACAGATATTTGTAAATAGTTTCTATTAATTTATAATCCTCTTCGGTATCCAATGTCCACCTATATTGAGAATAATCCACATCGTTTTTGTAATAATAGATATTTTTACAATTCTCGTAAATATAGGGAGTAACATGTTCTCTTTGATAAGGTTGATCCGCTTTTAAAAAAGCCTCCTCCAAAATTTCAAAAGAAAACACTTCTGTATCCAATCCCCGGGGATAAGTTCTTTCTTTTTCATCAATCCCGGCATTTGTAACTAAATCATAATCATGAGTTTTATAAAATTCAATTATCTCATTAGTTATATTTGGATCGATTAAGGGACAGTCTGAGGTAATTCGCACTACAATTTCTGCCTGATTTTCTTTTGCAGCATAATAGTAGCGCCTGAGCACATCATCTTCACTGCCTCGATAATAACCGACCCAGCATTTTTCTGCCTCTTTTACAATCAAATCGTCCCGTTCCAACTCTGTAGTAGCAATTACTATCTGATCAATATTCTTCACCCTTTTAACCCGTTCAATAACATGTTCTAAAACAGTTTTGCCGCATAGATCCAGCATTACCTTTCCCGGAAGTCTCGTGGATCCCATTCTAGCCTGAATAATAGCAACAGTTTTTTTCTCCATTAGCTAATCACTCCGCTATCTTCTATAATAATTAATTACTTTTTCAACAGCTTGAATTACATCCTCCACATCCTGATCGGTCATTTTAGGAAATAAAGGCAGGGTAATAATCCTCTCATATAATTTTTCTGCATTTGGACAAAGGCCCTTTTTGTAACCTAATTTCTGATAATAAGGGTGATAATAGATTGGAATGTAGTGCACATTTACTCCGATATTCTCTGCCCTTAAAGCTTCGAAAACTTCCTTCCTGCCAACAGACAATTTATCCAATTCCAACTGAATTATGTATAAATGCCAGCTGGAGTCAGCTTTTTCGCTCTGATAAGGAATTATAATTCCTTCCACATCTTTAAAAGCCTCATTGTATTTAGCCGCAATTTCTTTTCGCCGACTTATAAACCGGTCAAGTTTATTTAGCTGACTTATCCCCAAAGCGCATTGAATATCAGTTATTCTATAGTTATATCCCAGCTCCAGCTGCTGGTAATACCATTCCCCTTCATTTTCAGTCATTAAAGCCCTATCTCTTGTAATTCCATGGGTTCTAAATAAAGTTAATTTTTGGTAGTAGTTTTCATCATTTGTGGTAATTACTCCTCCCTCTCCTGTAGTAATATGTTTAACAGGATGAAAACTAAATTCTGTTAAATCGGCAATTGAGCCAATTTTTTTTCCTTTATATTTCGCCCCCAAAGCATGGGCAGCATCTTCAATAACGATCAGACCATGCTTTTCCGCAATGGATTTTATTTCATCCAGGGCTGCCGGCTGACCGGTAAAGTCTACTGGAATTATAGCTTTTGTTTTTTTAGTAATTTTTTTTTCAATCTCTTTAGGTTCAATGTTATAAGTTTGAGGATTTATATCTGCAAATACAGGAATTCCACCTTGATAAAGAATACAATTTGCCGAAGCAGCAAAACTAATGGGAGTAGTTATCACTTCATCTCCTTCTTTTATACCTGCAGCATAACAAGCGGCATGTAAAGCAGCAGTACCGCTGGAAACAGCAACAGCATATTTAGCACCCACATAAGCAGCTAATTTTTCTTCAAATTCTTTTATCTTTGGACCGGTCGTCAAATAATCACTATTTAGAGTATCAACAACTGCCTGCAAATCATCCTCCTCGATCCATTGCCGGCCATAAGGAAGAAATGTATTTCTCACAGGCTTACCGCCATAAAGAGCAAGTTTTTTCATCTCATGTTCCTTTCCAAAAATAGATTTAATCCTCAAGCTCCAGTTTGACCAAACGTTTTCTGATCTCTTCTACATCAAGCCAATCAACATTAGTACCTGAGTTATATTCAAAACAATCTTCCACAGGCTTTCCGCCAGGAGCAATTTTCCCTCTGCTGTTCCACCAATCAAAATGAGGATAAATTATGTAATGTTTTTCATATTCATAGGTATTTCTGGAATCATCCTTAGTTATCATAACCTCATGAATTTTTTCACCTTCCCGAATGCCCACTTCTTTTAAAGTGCAATCCGGAAGCATAGCTTTGGCAAGGTCAGTAATTTTAAAAGAAGGTATCTTGGAAATATAAGTTTCCCCTCCTCTTGATTCCTCCAAAGCCTTAAATACCAGTTCCACCCCTTCTTCCAAAGTTATCCAAAATCTCGTCATTCTAAAATCCGTTATCGGCAATTCTTTACAACCACTGTCTATTAAGCTCTTAAAAAAAGGAATAACCGAGCCCCTGCTTCCGGCAACGTTACCATATCTAACTACGGAAAAAACTGTCCCATCCCGTCCGGAATAAGCATTTGCTGAGATAAATAATTTATCAGATACCAGCTTTGTGCCACCATATAGGTTAATGGGATTAACAGCTTTATCGGTGGATAAAGCTACAACTTTTTTTACTCCCCGATCCAAGGCAGCATCAATCACGTTTTGAGCACCGTGAATATTGGTTTTCACCGCTTCAAAGGGATTGTATTCACAGGCAGGAACCTGCTTCATAGCCGCCGCGTGAATAACATAGTCCACATCCTTAAAAGCCCTATACAGCCTGTCCTTATCCCGAACATCGCCGATAAAAAACCTTAATTTAGAAAACTGTTCCGCTGTCAATTTTTTACTAAACTTATCCCTTACCATAAATTGCTTATATTCATCCCGGGAATAAATAATTATCCTCCGAGGATTATATTTGTTCAAAATCATCTCTATACACTTCTTACCAAAGGAGCCTGTCCCCCCGGTTATCAGGATAGATTTATCATTTAGCAAAACTATCACCTGTTTTCTTTAAATTCTTTAATTAATGTAACTGACACACCCATTTTTGCAGCACCGGTTTTATTTCATAATCCAGAATATCACTAACCAGAATCATGTCCCCATTTTCGTAGGCATCCAGCAAATCCGGTAATTTTTCAATCAATTCCTCCACATTCATATCCTTCTCTTGAATTGGTTTGGTCAAAGACACTGCTTGCACTATCCATTCCAGTCCTTCTAAAATATTAGGCCATAACTCCAAAGCTTTAGAAGGTTCGTTATTCAGCATATATGAATTAAAAGAGCCAATACCCTCAATCATTTTTTCTATATATTCATTGGCAGTTTCCAAGGTTTCCCGCATAAGATTTTGCTCCCAGCTCATCATCATTTTCCCTCCCTTCTTCCTCCTTATGACCAATTAGTTCCTCATTTTTCATTCCCTTAATTATTTGCAGTAATGAATTCTGTACGCTATAACAGCCAACAATAACAGAAGCCACCATCTTTTTTTGGATTTTTAAATTTTTTATAGTGTTTTGCGTATTAATTTCATTTCCCAGCATCCTCACCTGAGCTGCTGCCATCATAAGAGGAGCCTGAAACAATGTACGGGCAATATCATTATAAAGGATGAGGTCCTCTAACTTTTTTGCTTTATTCAAAACTTTATATATTTTCTCTAAATCTGTTGGAGATAAATTTCCCTTATTTTTAACTATTTTATTTTCCAGTTTATCCAGCCTTAAAATCTGTCGATTAGCTTCGGCACGAATATTGTCAAAAACCTGATTCAGTTTTTCCAATTCTTCATAGGCCCGCCTATATTTTTCTGCATCAAATTCCCCCTCAGGCACAATTTGAGACAAATGGGGTACCGGTTGGATGCAGTATTTTTCAATCACTTCCCGAAGAGGCATAATAGTTGTCCCTTTAATGCGAGCTCCGCCTTCAGTTGCATCTATATATTCCCTTTCTCCAGAATCAGCCGCAATCTCCAACTCGTACCAAGTAAGAAAATTTTTAAAGGCAGTGCTGGTAGGAAGCTGTTCACCGTTAATCCCTTCCACAAAACAAATGTTTGACTGGGTATTTAGATCAACTTTATCC
>DUMD01000041.1 GCA_012840065.1 Clostridia bacterium | reverse complement strand
TTCTTTGCTATCTCATATGATAAGGCATGGGAGTCTGAAACATAAACTTTTATGTCGTTTACAAATTGGAAATGTTCCTTGATTTTATTCCAAAAAACCTCCCATTCTGAAGAAAGCTGAAATGTTTTTCGAATATCTTCTCCCCTAGCTTTCGTTTGGATATATCTTTTGTACCAAAGGTCAAGCAAACTCTTTTTATTTTCCAAATAAGACCCCCAACTATCTTGGGTATAGATAAAATAGTCCCAATCTATTGACAGCAGGCACTTTTCCATATGGTAACCCCCTAAATCTTAAGAAGTGCTCTGGTGTCTTCTCAAAATATCTATCGTTAAAATGTCTTTGAAAGATTAGGACCACGATTCTTCTGTTTTGATTTTAGCACTTATTCCAATAAAATACTAAATAAATTTTAGCCTATTCTTTTTTTAAAAGTTAATTCCAGATAATGCTCTTTTATGAGAATTATTGCCTATTTATGCCAAATATCCTTAAGAAAAAATATTTTATCAAAAAGATCAACTATTTTCTCTAGAATACAAATGTAGAGTTTACTCAAATCCCTTCAAAACTTTTTGTCCTAACTGCAAACAACACCATCTTATACCTTAATCGCACCTGTATAAAATATAATATATAAATATAAAAACACCCAAAATTTTGGATGTTTTTAGCCTTCTGTCAGTTAATAAATTCAATTTTTTCATCCATATGTACTCCCTGTGGATGCACCTCTTGTTCCATCAATGGATTTACCTACCCTTCAGCTATTTGCAGTAATTCAGCAAAATAAGCTTTCTTTTTACCGTTTAAGACAATTAGAAATAATTTTTCATCCTAATGAAAGTACGGCAATAAACATCGCTTCAGTTGCAGGACTACTGTCAAAGAAATTGCTTGGCAAATTATTGACGCCATAAATAAAAATAGCTTATTTGTTGCAGTTTTTGCAGCAAGCAAAATTTCAAGGATCCTGACAGCATCCCGTTTTCATTCTCTTTTTTAAAATCCAATTACCGCTAATACCTTTTTAGAAGAATTATTGTCTATTCCAAATATCCTCAAACACTCTAGCTCTCTTCATACTCATGTATATTCCTTGATTTTCAATATATCTATTTACAACTGTTTAATTACAACTTAACCGGCCCTATCATGTTAATTAATTTATTAAACGATTCCATATTCATCTGCATAGCGTTATTTATATCTTGGATTGAACTGACCACTTCATTATTCTGCTCGGCAATATTGGTTGTAGCAGCTGTTGCCTGCTGCATGGTGGCAGACACATCATTTATGGACATTGCCACATTGTTTATAGTTGCGGCAAATCCCTCTACTTTATTTGACAGTTCACCTAAAATTCCACTAAATACAGCCCCGTCATTTTTATAATTCTCTACTGCATTTAACATTAAGCTATAATCCTTTAAAACATTTTCATTTAAGAACTTCAAGAGATTATTTGCAGCTAAAATTAGTTTATTTACTGAGGCATTTATATCCTCTGCAAATTGCTTTATCCTCCCTGCAGACCTATTAGAATCTTCTGCTAATGTCCTTATTTCCTCTGCCACAACTGCAAATCCTTTACCATTCTCGCCAGCTCTGGCTGCTTCTATAGAAGCATTTAACGATAGTAAATTAGTTTTTGCTGCTATATCTAAAATCGCATCTGCTAACATTTTAACCTGTTCAACATTCTTTGCCGACTCTACTGCCGACTCTATTTCATTTTCAGCCAAATTCAAAATATTCATTGTATTATCCTTAGATTCTATAAACTGCCTGTCCAATTCCGCTGCTTTTCTGGCTATTTCATCTGCCGTTTTTGCCCCTTCTTCTGCTTTACCGGTGAAAACAGATATTGCTTTATTTAACTCATCGACTAATTGGGATATAGATTCAGCTGTCGCGCTGGTCTCTTCCATGCCGGCTGACAGTTCTTCTGTCGTAGCTGATACATCTTCCGAAAGGTTTAACAGTGTATTTGCCTTTCCAAAGATAGTATTATAAATTTTCTTATTCATGTCCGACAGCTCATTTAAGTTGGCTATAAAGTTTCTTAACTTATCTATAGTCTCTTTAATGGCTCTTACTATCTCCCCTGCTTCATCTTTTCTATTTAAATATTTCTCATCTAAATCAATATTTAATTTTAAAGCAGAAATATTATTTGCTATTGTCTTAGCTGTCATAATAGGTTTAGCTATACTGCCTGCGGTAATAAAAGAAGCTACCAGGCCTGCACACAACAATGCTATGGATAAAATTAAAGTTATTTTTACAAAGTCATTTTTTGCCCCAAGGATTGCCTCTTTATCAACTGCTATTCCTATACTCCAATCTGCCTCATCTAATGTGTCATAAAAAATGCTCTCTCTTTTCCGTCGTAATCCTTTATTATTCTTTGCTCCAACAATAAATTTTTTGATTTTCTTAAACTGTCTATTTTTCCTCCTAATATATCTGCTAGATTGGTTACTTTATCGGGTTTGGCCGAAAAATCCGGATTAGGTCTGAGCATCTACATAGGGGTCACACACATAAATTTGTCCACTGTTCTCTTTTGCTTTAACATACCACTCTCTGGTTAAAGGATTATAGTCCTCATCCGGGACCCATCCGGACGCGTCAATAAATGTTCCATCTTCAAATGCCATGTAATAGAAATTTCCATAATTCATCTCACCTGATTTTTCTAAAACTTTATATAATGTATCGAATTCATAATCTTCAGCCAGTATTACTCTTTCAGTTATGATTTCTAAGTTCTGCTTTTCCTTCGCTATCCAGGTGTTTATATCATTGGCTTTTAGTTTCACTTCCGCCAATATCTTATCTTGGATAGTATTCTCCAGATATTAGGTTTTCTTCCAATCCTAAGCTGTCTTAAGAAATTATTCGCCATAAAATTCTACTAAAGCTATAAAATTTTAATCAATAATACTTACTTGTAAAATTTTTAAAGATTTTGCAAAAAAATATTATTATTTAGAAGCTATCTTCCTTTCTCTTTTAGATTCGAGTAATCATTTGTCAACTCAAACAAAACTCCTGCTCAATTTTCACCAAAAAAATATAACTTCGATTCTAAAAGCAATCAAAAAAACCGGCAGTCTGCCGTGCTCTAAACGATAAAAAATATTTACTGCTTTGCAAATACAAACCTCCTTTGGGCCCAACAGCTAAAAAAAACATAGTTGTTTCAGTAAATACCTTGGCTAAAACCAGCGATAGCTCCATAATGCTGTAATAAAAATTAATCACGCCATAATTTGCAAACATTACGATGATCGCAAAAATCTTTTCTACATTCCGTAAAGTTAAGTCGATGATTTCATTTTAACCTATGAAACTAGAGAGTTATTGTTTGCTATCTGAAATTTAATTGAAGATTGCAGAAAAGTTTTGGAAAATAAAAACACCGCCAATTAAGAAGACCTTCCTTCTTAACCAGCGGCTATCTTATCAGCATTTCAGAAATTTGCTTCAATTTCTAATCCCGATTTAAACTCTACCACTTTCTTCACCCTTTTGTCTTGCTCTTCTTAGCATAATTACACCACTTCCGCTATTAGCGTAGCATACTGCAGGTAAACAGCAACAGCAAGAACCATCTCAATCACTCATGATAATCCTCCATCACCTTTTTAGCTATCGGAATATCTGCTGGCAAAAAATCAAATTTTAACAAATCACTTATTTTAACCCACTTATATTTATCATGAACAGATATCTGAATCTCTCCACCGACTATTGTGCAGTAATAGGCAATTAGATCAATGTTCAAATTACCGTAATCATAAGTTACCTCAGTGCAAAATTTGTCAATAGAAACATCTATGTTAAGCTCTTCTTTGAGTTCTCTAACAAGACAATCTTCAGGGGTTTCGTTATCTTCAATTTTTCCACCTGGAAACTCCCACCCACCAGCAAAATTTTCTTTTGGTATACGTCTAGTGATTAAAACTTTGTCATTATCTGTAATAACTCCTGCTGTAACTTTAATTCTTTTCACACTTTTACACCTCTCTACCATTTCAAGAATCATAACATACGAAATTATATCATCCCAAAATGTTCAAATACCTTCTTGCCGTAATTAATCACCTTACCACAATTATATAATATACCATTTTACCTATAAACTTATTTGCTCATATACTTGTACAGAATAATAACGCCGCCGATTAAGAAGATTTCTCTTCTTAACTGGCGGCTATCTTAATACGAGCTTATAGGCTTACTTTTATTTCTAACTCCAACCTAGATTCTGCTATTAACTTGTTATTATATTTAATTGATATATATCTAATTGATATATATCGGTTGCATTTCCGGCAGAAATGCCTTGCCTTGTATTTTGCCGGTTCTTGCAGAATACTGTAATCGTGTCTTATTTGTTGTCAATCTCAAAGATTTTTCCTTCCCAGTTGCGGAAAACCGCCTTTTCGGCCCCTATATACATCAGGTAATTGGGTAAAATCGGTGTTTTCCCGAGTCCACCCGGCCCGTTGACAATGTAGGTTGGAACCGCCATACCTGAAGTACGCCCTCTCAACGACTCCATTATTTCCATGCCCTCTTCGATGCGAACCCAGAAATGTGAAGTGCCTTTAACTGTCTTTGGATGGAAAATATAGTAGGGTTTAACCCGAATTTTTAGAAGGCTCTGATTTAATTTTCTCACAATATATGGATCGTTGTTAACCCCGTTCAACAATACCATTTGATTCCCAAGAGGAATACCTGCATTAGCCAGCCGCTCGCAGGCTTCTTTTGATTCTTTCGTAATTTCCCGCGGACTATTGAAGTGTGTGTTTACATAGACCGGATGATATTTTTTCAGTATATTTACAAGATTTTCAGTAATGCGCTGGGGAAGGGTCACGGGTGTTCGCGTCCCAAATCTTATAATTTCCACATGGTCAATCTCTCTCAGTGAAATCAGTATCCTTTCTATCATGCTATCACTAAGCATAAAGGCGTCTCCACCCGTAATCAGCACATCACGAATCTCCTCGTTTTCCCTCACGTAATCTATCGCCGTTTTAATCTTATCCCAAGGTACGTTATTGTCCGATTCTCCAATTAGGCGCCGTCTCTGACAAAAACGACAATACATTCCACACACGTTTGTCACCTTTATAATCAGGCGATCAGGATATCTCCTTGTCACAAGATCAACAGGGGTCCAACCGGCCTCGTCCATTGGATCCAAATCTCCACAAGCTTGAAGTTCATCCGATGACGGCACTGCTTGCCTCCTAATAGGACAACTTAAATCATCAGGGTTAATAAGCGACAGGTAATAGGGCGATATGGCATATCGATAAATCCTACCGACCTCTTTTATGCCCGCCATGACTTCAGGCGATATTCCTATGAGATCAGCAAAATCCTTTATATCGGTAAACCGGTTGGCCAGTTGCCATTTATAGTCGTTCCACTGCTCTTCGCTAGCCCCAAGCCGGTCCATTATTTTTTTCTTTTGAATCTCTATCCGTTCTTCATCTTCAATGCCTGTAAGTATTCTGTCCTTACGTTGTAAGTAGTCCGCTATCGAATCCCTTAACCGATCAAACCTGTCAGTCTTTGTTTGATATTCTGTCTTTACTGCTGAATTTCTCATTAAATTAACAACACCTCCGTTCTAAAAAACTGAATCATGATTAAATTACAGCCTTGTCCATCCCCTTATCGCACTTTAAGTAGAAATAATTGTTCAACCAAGCAGCTATTCCGGCAAAACCTGAAATGCCACTGCCGTTATCAATTTTGCATAGTAAATCAAACAGTTTGCTGACCTGTTCAACATATAGGAGAACCAGGATTATTACCTGTCGCCATTTGGAAAATATTACTCATTTTTGTTCAAATTTGCCCACAAAAAAGCGGTCTCACTGAATGTGAAGACCGCTTTAAAGGCAAAATAATCCCTTTCCCTTCAAAGCTTCCGAGGTTAGCTGACGGATTCGGGCCGAAAGGAAATAAGCCCTACCGGACTCATCAAGGTAAGAGAGCCCGGATTCACCCCAAAAAATGGTTCCCCCGTATTCTGTCTACACAGAAATTCAGCATTCATGGTATCTAGATAACAATTATTTAATTGTGATCATAATAACAAATAAAGAATAAAACCAATTTATTATAATATTGTATTTTATCATTTCCAGACCAATCTGTCAAGGAAATATTAAAACCCCGGGAACGGTTCTTGTGTTTTGCGTTTCCAGGACAATTGTTCTGCTTATTCCTGTCAAACCCTTCAGCTGCATTATAGATTTGCCTTTTATCCTACACATCCTTTCCTAATTATTTTCTTTGTCTCTTCATCGGTCAGTTAAGCATTCCCTTTTATCTCAAAGCATTTATCTTCACTTGCTCAACATGGAATTTAATAAATCTTTCAACTGCTTTTCTATTATTTTCTTATTTCCCAAGAAAAATTCTCGTTGTTAGTACTCTCTGTTATGTAATCATTGTAACTGTTCCCTTTATACCCCGAAATATCCTTGACTAATCCTGCTTTTTTAGAATTGCTAGGTATGTGCAACTGTCCACAATAGATTTCATGATCAAACCCATGTTTTCTTCTTTCTCGTGCAAAAGCATATAGCTTAGCATATTATACCGTTCCGGATAAACAGCAACAGCAAAAACTGTCCGCATAGTTTTGTTGAAGACGAAAATGAAATGTGATACAATCAGCCTAGTATTTAATCTATTTTGAAAGGTGACACAGATGAAACAGAAACGGCAGTATCCCAAAGTCATGATATCCTTCAAGGCTGAACGCAGTGTCAGAAATGGTCATCCCTGGATATACGGGGAAGAAATTCTAAAAACAGAAGGTACGCTCCAAAACGGCGGGCTGGTAGATGTTTTTGCCGGAAAAGCCTTTATGGGTACGGGCTTTTACAACAGTAACAGCAAAATTACCGTCCGGCTTATTTCACGCAACGCCAATGATGTATTCGATGCACGCTTTTGGCGCCGCCGTGTGGAGTATTCCCTTCGGTACCGCAAAACCGTTATGCCCGGTGCAGACTTTGCCTGTTGCCGCTTGATTCATGGCGAGGCTGACCAAATGCCGGGGCTAACAGTAGACCGTTATGGCAGTATTTTGTCCGTGCAGATTACCTGCCTCGGTATGGAACTTGTCAAAGATACAATTTACCATTCCCTTTGGGATGTGCTTACTGAAATGGGCGAAACTATCACCGGCATTTATGAGCGCAATGACATTGCTCTACGTACGAAGGAAGGGCTGCCGGAATATAAGGACTGGTACCGATCAGGCGGCCTACCTATACCAGAATCAGCCGTGACAGAAATCTGCGAAAACGGCATCAGATATCTGGTAGATGTGGAAAACGGACAGAAGACCGGCTTTTTCCTGGATCAGAAGTATAACCGCGCCGCTGTAGCCCGAATTGCCAAAGACAAGCGGGTACTGGATTGTTTTACCCATACCGGTTCCTTCGGCCTTAATGCAGCGTTGGGTGGAGCAGAACATGTAACCTGCGTAGATGTGTCACAATCAGCCGTTAACATGGCAAAAGCAAATGCCGTACGCAACGGGATGGACGGAAAAATGAATTTTTTATGTGAAGACGTGTTTGATCTGCTAACAAAGCTGGCAGCGCAAAAAAGTCGAGACTATGATTTTATCATCCTTGACCCACCGGCCTTTACCAAATCCCGCAAAACAGTGCAGGCCGCTGCCCGCGGATATAAAGAGATTAACCTGAAAGCCATGAAGCTGCTACCCCGGGGTGGATATCTGGCCACCTGCAGTTGCAGCCACTTCATAACTGAGGAGTTATTCCGCAAAATACTGGCAGACGCTGCCAAAGACGCCTGCGTATCCCTCAGGCAAATTGAAGCCCGTCAACAGGCCCCGGACCATCCAATCCTGTGGAATGTTCCGGAAACGAACTACCTTAAGTTTTATATCTTTCAAGTCGTATGAACCATAGGTCTCAAAAAAATCAAACCAGTCGACTCATCCTCTTCACTAACAGGCCTGTTAATTAGATAAAAAAACCCCTTAGCAAGATCGCTAAGGGGTTTTTGTAACGGGGCCGAATAAAACTGTATTTTATTCCCCCACCTAGCCTATGCTCGTGTCGATGCCTATTGTATTAAGAAAAAACACACCGGCTGGACGCATATCCGATCCTGCTTATTTTAACGGAGAGCCTTTCTCAAAAGGGTTCTTGCCTTAACCTTCCCTAGTCGGTAAATCTCATTGACAATATTATCCCGTATACTTTCTTTGAATTTGCCTTTTGGGTCAACAATGTTATATCTTATATACAGTATCCTCAAATTTAGCAAGCACCAACTCATCTCCAATAATTTCCTCTATACTCTGGCCCAGTCAAGAAAGTAATTATTATTATGTCGATGTTTTTTCTGAGTGACCATCTGTTGTTTTTTAATGTCCTTTATTCTTCATTCCACCCTTTGCATACATCAATCCAAGAAATGTATGACGAATACTTTTCAAGTTCTGCTATTGTCAGTTCGATAGCGCTGTTACTGCTACCACAGGCAGGGAAAACGGTATCAAACCTTTTTAGAGAAATATCCAGATAAACCAAAACACCTTCGTTCACAGCAAAAGGACAGATACCGCCGACTGAATGTCCAATCAGTGAAACAGTTTCATCCGGCTTAAGCATTTTCGCCTTTGTACCAAATTGCGCTTTATATTTCTGGTTATCAATCTTCGCATCGCCGGCTGTAACGATTAATATAGGCTTACTCCCGACCATAAAAGAAAGAGTCTTGGCAATACGGCAAGGTTCACACTTTAACGCATCTGCCGCCAGTTCAACAGTAGCACTTGAAACATTAAATTCCTTTATTCGATTTTCCATTCCGTACTGAGCAAAAAAATCTTTAACTCTTTCAATAGACATTTTGTTCTCCTCCTATTACTGCTTACAAAAACATATATTATATTCCTGAAGCAAGCTATTTTCAATGCTATCATTTTTCTTCTGCTATTTTTTTACAAGTAGTGTCTAGGAAAACATATCCGCCAACTAGACCCACATAAGCTCATATCCTCGCCCGGCCAGCAAAACTTTGCTTCCCTATATCCCTAATTTTGCTATCTTGCTTAAAATTACTAACATTAGATATCAATTTCGAGTAATATTGGCGTATGGTCTTGCCTTGGCCCTGAATCAATCATTTCAGACCTAATGACCCTGTCGGCAATCCGATCGCTTACTAGCCAATAATCTATTCTCCAGCCGGAATTGTTAATTTTACTTGTCCTGGCCCGCTGAGCCCACCAGGTATAAACCCCGGTCACATCACCATGAAGATACCTGAAGGTATCCGTAAAGCCCCTTGCCAATAGATTAGTAAAACCCTGACGTTCTTCGTCGGTGAAGCCAGCAGACCGACGGTTCCGATCAGGATGGGCCAGATCTATTTCCCTATGGGCCACATTAAAATCACCTGCTGCAATAACCGGCTTCTTCCTATCCAGTTCCGCCAAATAATCAGCATATTTTATATCCCATATTTGCCGTTCCTCTAAACGATTCAAGCCATCCCCTGCGTTAGGGGTATAAACTTGCGTTAAATAGAAAGGCTCAAATTCCAAAGTAATAATTCTACCCTCATAATCCATGGTGCTCGGCGCACCAATTTTAGGGAAAGTAACGGTTGGTGATAAATAATCTTTATACAAAAACATGGTACCAGCATACCCCTTAGGGGCCGGTTCTACTGAACTACTCCAAACAATTTTATAATCAGAAAACATATCTCCTAATACTGCTAAATGTTTTCTACTGGGACCAGTGCTTGGCAGCTTTGTCTCCTGCAAAGCAATAACCTCCGGATTATGCTCTCTAATTGTTCCTAACACCTTTCGGGATAATAAGGCTCTTTCTGAAGTCCCCGTCAAAGCAGAATTTAACGAATCAATATTCCAAGAAATAAAGATCAATTGTCTTCCCCCTTTTTATCGCATTCTATCATAATTACAGCGCAAGTGGATCGGGAAAAAAGTTTAAACAAATTTCACTCCCCCGCAAGCCGTGTTGCTATTTCAATGTAGCCCGAGTCGACGAAATTGATATCTGTGAGTAATTTTTTATAATATCTATTCGCAGGAACATGTCAATCGGTTTTTCGGTGATATTTTTGAAGAAACACTGTTCAAGAGAACATATCAAACTTGCTACACTTTACATCAATCTTTCGATCTGTTTAAACCCACTCCATATTATACCGTTTTATCCACGGCATACTGAAATGCAAATACCACAGATACCTTCGGTTACGGCGAACATTTGGGTAAGTTTTAATAAAAAACCTATTAAGCCCCCTAATTAATTTGGACAAAACACGAACCTTTAGTTAGAATAAAATCAGAAACTTAAGGGGGCATGTTCATATGAAGAGTAATTCTTATTCAAAAGAATTCAAAGAACAAATACTAAAAGAGGTAGAGGAAACAGGTAATGCTACATTGGTTGCAAGAAACCATGGTATACCCCCTACTACAATCTACACATGGATTAAAGCCAGAAAGAAATCTACCAATGATTACTCTACCAGAGGCCCAAAATCCAGTAACTTCAACTCCACTAATTACAACAAAGAGATTGAGAAGGAGAATGAGCAGCTAAAGAAGTTACTTGGAGAGAAGGACCTTGAAATTGCCATACTTAAAGACCTTCTAAAAAAAACGAACCGACTATAAAAGACAGAGTACAGGTAGCCAGACATTATATCAATGAAGGCTACAAGGCTGTCACGGTGCTTAAATTTGCTGGTCTGAGTAAATCTACATATTACTATCATATTTCTATAGAGAATAAGGTTAAACAAAAGCCTGAAAATGTCGGAAGGCCTATTGTAGGCTACTCCTTGACTAATGATAGCACAAAGGTCTGTGATGAACAGATTAAGGAATACATTATGGAAGCAATCCAACATGATGCTTTCTACTATGGTTACCACAAGATCACCCATACTTTAAGGAGAGAGCATAATCTGATCATCAATCACAAAAAGGTATACAGGTTATGTAAGGAACTTAAGATTCTTAAAAACCAGAGAGTGATAAAACCCCAGGTCAAAAGTACAATATCGATCAATAGGATCATTAAAAAGTCAAATGAACTCTGGGAAGCAGATATCAAATATGGCTACATCACTGGTGAAAACAAGTTTTTCTTTGTGTTATCAATAATAGATGTATTTGATAGATCTATTATCGACTATTATATGGGTTACAGTTGCACAGGCTCTGATGCTGCAAGTCTCTTAAGACGCTGCCTGATCAAGAGGAACTTATTTGATAATGCGATCAAACCGGTTATCAGGACTGATAACGGTCCCCGGTTTATCAGTCACGAGTTTGAAGATACCTGTGCAAGAATAAATGTTTACCATGAAAGGATACCTAACAGAACACCTAATAAGAATGCTCATATTGAAGCTTTCCACAGGATCTTACAGGATGAATGCATAGGTGTATACGAGTTTAAGAGCTATAAGGATGCTTATGCTGAGGTATCCAAGTTCATGAAACGATATAACGTCAACAGGATTCATTCAAGCCTTAAATACAAGACTCCAAATGAGTTTTATACTCAAAACCTTGATAAAGAAGTTGAAAGCATGGCTATACATTTATAGTGCAAGTTTAAAATTTAAATATTGAGGTATTCGTAGCTATTAGGCGATATTGTCCAAAATAAAGGGGTTAATCCGTAATCGAAATCATGAGGTCATTATCTGTATCGGCTGTATCAAGTACTTCTTGCTCAAATATAACACGAACACCGAGATTTTTTAGCTGGTTCAAGGCATCAAGAATTTCAACTGTATCTCGGCCAAACCGGCTGATGCTCTTTGTCAAAACAATTTCTATATCTCGTGACTTGCAATCCTGAAGCATACGGGTAAATTCTTTTCTAGAGGAACCTG